>JBDSEC010000168.1:0-12265 GCA_039920205.1 Pyrinomonadaceae bacterium | reverse complement strand
GCAATTAGAAGTGCGAGTTGTTGTAGATGCGCCCGCGTTCGTAGCCCCGCCTTCAGGCGGAACGGTTGCGTAAACGTCCCTTTAAATGGAACGAGTAGGTTTATGACGATTCCGCCTGAAGGCGGGGCTACCAGCACTCGTCTTAACCGCAAGACCTTCACATCCGGTGTTAACCATAAACTCCTGCGTTTAACTCGTGGCGGCATAAGCCAATTGACCCGCTCGTGGGCCTATGTTAAAAGTCGCGTTGCTATATTCCCGGCGGTTCAAGGTATCGAGGTATTAGGAGCTCCTCTTGATGAATATCCCACGTGGCCAACGACTGCGGATAACGGCGAACCTGGTTCGCCTGGGCCTAGCCGGATCACTGCTCTGGTTGCCACTGAGCATTTCCGATCGAGCCGATGCGGGGTTGACCGCTCCGACCGCCGCGGGCGCGATAGGTAAGGCCCGCGCAATTCCGGCCCGGATCGAGAATTACGATATTCGCAACGACAAGAGCGAGAAAGCTACGCGCACCATCATTTCACTGCGAGATCCTGCCGGACGGAACTCGGATCAACGGGCGGCGGAACGGCAAAAGTTTCGCGCCGGCGAGGCCGCGCTGCGCCAGCGCGTCCCGCAACTAAAGATCGATTACAGCCCGGACCTGGGCGCGCCCGAAGTAATTGGCGTTGACGTCAACCAGCCGGGATCTCTGAGCGAGTCGTCGGGACGAGGACCGGGCCAAAAACATTCCGGACAAGTCCGCCAATTCATAACCCAGAATCGCGATCTGTTTGGACTGACCGGCGGACAGATCGACCAATTGGTCACCCGCGCCGATTACACCAATCCCGACGGCAATCTTTCCTATGTCGAATTGGACCAATCGATCAACGGTATTCCCGTGTTTCGCGGCGAGATTCGCGCACAGATCACGCGGGACGGGGCGATCGCCCGCTTGGTCTCGAACTTAGCGCCGGGTTTGGAATACACGTCGTTGCCTACCGACAGCGGATCTCCCGAGGATGCGGTCTCCGCCGCAGTGCGGGCGATCTATCGTAACGCGGCCCCGGAAGATCTGCAGGTGCTTTCGCGGGGTCGGAACGGAAAGATCGTTACGATCAACTCCGGTCAATTCGCCGCGCCGACCACGGCCGAGTTGATCTACTTCCCTTTGGAACCGGGATTGGCGACGTTGGCCTGGCGCATCTCTTTATGGGAGCCAGTGGCCAGTTATTACGTGATCGTGGACGCGCGGACCGGCGCATTATTGTGGCGCAAGAACACCACGCAGGACCAAAGCCAGAATGCCACCTACGGCGTTTATGAAGCCGAAAGCCCGGGACCGCTTTCGCCCACCAATGCGGTGCCCGGTTCGGGTATCCAAGGACCCGGAATTCCGCGATCGGTCCTGACGCTGATCGGCAATGAAGCCCCCAACCCGGGGCTAAATAATTTGGGCTGGATCCCCGACGGCAGCAATGTCACGGATGGTAATAATGTCGAAGCCGGTCCGGACCTGGTTGCCCCAAATGGCGTAGACGCACCCGTAGCCGGCAGTCCGTTCCGCGTTTTCAATTTCGCTTACAACCCGCCACCGTTGGGCGCGGACGACCCGACGGGCGCCGAATACCGCAAAGGCTCGGCGACCAATGTCTTTTATTGGACCAATATTTATCACGACCGGCTGTACGGCGCCGGCTTTACTGAAGCCGCGCGAAATTTTCAGAATGATAACTTTGGCCGCGGCGGCCTGGCCGGCGATCGGATCAGCGCCGAAACGCCGGACTCGGGCGGCACTAACACCGCGAGCATGGCGGTTCAAGCCGATGGTGTTCGCGGCCGGCTGCAACTATCGGTTTTCACCGCCTCGACACCGAATCGAGACCCGGGCTTGGATGCCGAAGTTTTCCTCCATGAACTGACCCATGGAACTTCGGGACGCCTCGTCGGTAACGCCACCGGATTGGGCAGTCTGCGCGCGGCGGCCTTGGGCGAGGGGTGGTCCGATTTCTATCCTCGTATCCTGGTGTCCACCGCGGACGAGGATATCAATGGCGTATATCCTTTGGCCGGGTACGTTTCGTTAAACTTCGCTACCTTGGGAACCGACAATTACTATTACGGGATCCGGCGTTTCCCATTTGCCGTCAAGACCACCTCCGGGGGACCGAATAATCGTCCGCACAATCCACTCACCTTTGCCGATGTCGATCCCGCGCAGTTCAATATCAGCGATGGTGCCTATCCCCCGGCGCCGTGGATCGGTGGCGGGGCCGGCGAAGCCCACAATGCCGGCGAGGTCTGGTGCATGATGCTGGTGGAAGTGCGGGCGCGCCTGATCAACCGTTTGGGCTTTGCCGCCGGGAATCAAAGGATGCTTCAGCTCACAACCGACGCGATGAAGATCGGTCCGCTGAACCCGAATTTTGTTTCCGGCCGCGATGCGATCATCGCTGCGGATCAAGCCGGTTATGGCGGCGCGGATGTGCAAGATATTTGGGCGGGATTCGCCACCCGGGGACTGGGGTTTGGCGCTGCCGATTTTGGTACCGCCGTAACCGAATCGTTCAACCTGCCTAACTTAACCATCGGGAATCCGTTTTCGGTGAGCGATGCACCGGGCGACGGCGACGGATACCCCGAACCGGGCGAGAATGTCCTGCTGAATGTTGCCGTTACCAATACGACCGGTAATACCTACACCAATGTCATCGCTTCAGCTATCGGCGGCGGCTCGGCCAATTACGGAACGATCAACAACAACCAGACCGTGATCCGGCAGATCCCGTATCTTATTCCGGCGGGGGATCCTTGTGCTTTTATACATACGGTCAGCCTGTCGGTGATTTCCGCGGAAAACCAGGTTCCGGCGATCACGCAGAAGTCGTTTCGACTGGGGAGTCCGGCTGGCGGCGGTCCATTCACTTTCTCGAACGCTTCGGCCATAACGATCAACGACAGCACCGGCATGCCGGCCGCAAGTATGCCTTATGGCAATTCTGTGACCGTGTCGGGATTAACCGGAAATAAAAAACTAAAGGTAGGGTTCACTGGATTCTCGCACAGTTTCCCCGGCGATGTGGATGTCCTGTTGGTGGGACCGGGCGGGCAAAAAATGGTCATCATGTCTGACGTGGTGGGAACCAGCGATGCCGTCAACGTGAATTTTTCGCTTATCGATTCCGCCGCACTGCTGCTTCCCCCCAGTTCACCATTGGTGGACTTCAACGAGTACCGTCCATCGGACGTGACCGCGGGCGACACGTTCCCCGCCCCGGCGCCGGCTGGTCCCTATCAATCGGCAATACCGGTTGGATCCGCAACCCTGGCTTCGACGTTCGGCACGCAAGGTTCGACGTTGAATGGTACCTGGACGCTTTATGTCGTCGATGATGCGGGTCAGGATGCTGGTTCGATCGCCGGCGGCTGGTATTTGACCTTTGAAGGCGACGACTACATTTGCGTGGTCGATCCGCACCGGGGCAACCGTGCGGATTTTGACGGCGACGGCAAGTCAGATGTTTCGGTAATACGTGGTGGCGGCACCTGGTACTTGAACCGTTCGACGGCTGGTTTTGCCGCGATCAACTTCGGCACCAGCGGCGATGTTGCGGCTCCGGGCGACTATGACGGCGACGGCAAAACCGACGAAGCCGTGGTTCGCAGCGGCAATCAGTGGTACTTGCTGCGCAGCACCGCCGGCTTTACGGGCGTCACTTTCGGCGCTGGTGGTGACCTGCCGATGGCGGCCGATTACGATGGCGACGGCAAGACCGATGTGGCCGTATACCGGCCCAGCACCAATGCCTGGTACGCCCTTCGCAGCAGCGACGGCTCGCTCTTCAGTATTTTCTGGGGGCAGACGGGCGATGTTCCGGTGGTGGCCGATTTTGACGGTGACGGCCGGGCGGACCCGACCGTCTTCCGTCCGGGTATCGGTACCTGGTTCACGTTGAAGAGCACGGGCGGCATGAATACCGTCGGCTGGGGTTTGTCGGGCGACGTCTTGGCGTCGGCCGATTACGACGGTGACCATCGGGATGATTATGCCGTGTTCCGTAACGGCAGTTGGTACATTTTAAAGAGCGCCGGCGGAACGACCTCGGTCGGGTGGGGTACGACCGGTGACGTACCGGTTCCGGGCGATTACGACGGCGACGGCAAGTACGATGTGGCCGTGTTCCGCCTCGGCGCTTGGTACGTATTGGGCAGTGCCGGCGGTGTTACTTCGCAAGGCTTCGGCCTGGCCGGCGACGTGGCCGTCCCCGTCCGTTATATCCAATAAGGGGTACTAATACACCCGAACTACGGGAGGTTGGGGACTTAAAATCGTTTCAAAACTCTAAATGTTTGCGCGGTCGTTAGATTTTGTCCCTCGCGAGTTTGACCCGCCAACCGCGATATGTTAGAAAACAATCCCACGGAAAATTTATTTTTGGCAATTGCGGCTTGTCCCTGCCGTCATAAGTATCAATATCGAGTTGTTTTTTGCATTCATTAACGTTCCAACCGGCCCGGTGGCTGGTGATTCCGTTCGTTTGGCAATCATTTTTCCGATCAACTCAAAAATGATGGATCAGCTGTGTCCTCCGGGACACGGTATTGACTTGTTCGTCACGATGAACGCTGTCGCGGCGTAACTCAGAGGGGAATTTCGGTTCCCGCCATTTCAACCCCAAGTGTTCCCGAACACCGGCTTTCAGGAGGGCCGTTCGATGAAATTGCAGAAAACTAACCGGCTATGGTTTCGCGCCGGCTTGGCGGTCTTAGGTTTGGCCGCTTTACTTACGTTCCTACCCACGGAATTTGGCAGTAAAGCCGGTTCCACGTTGGCGCCGCATAAAGGCGACAATTCTTTTCAGGTGACCAAGGCCGGTGCGGCGGGCATTGAGAACTACGATATTCGTATTGACAAGAGTGACGAAGCCGCGCGCACGATGGCCGAGCTTCGGACCAAGTCGAATGTAACCGAATCGCGCACGGCCGGCACCCGGCAGCAGATGTTGAACGGCGAATCGAACCTGCGTGGAAACGTATCAAACCTCGAGTTGGAATACAGTCCAGACTTGGGTGCTCCGGAAGTCATAGGTGTCGACGTACGAAATACTTCCTTTTTGACCGCTCCCTCGGGGATCGGACCGAACCAAAAACATGCCGAACAGGTAAAGGCATTCTTGAACCAGAACAATGATCTGTTTGGAATGAACCGCGGACAGATCAATGACTTGGTCGTGCGTGCTGATTACACCGATCCCAACGGCCGGTTGTCGTGGGTCGATCTAGATCAAGAGATCAATGGCGTTCCGGTATTTCGCGGTGAAGTCCGCGCGATGATCACGCCCAACGGCGAGATCGCCCGTTTGATCAACAATCTGGCGCCCGGATTGGAATATAGCCAAATGACCGCCAAACCCGGCCGGGCCGAGGATGCGGTCCTGGCGGCTGCCAGCTATATCAATCGCTCGGCGACGAATGCGGATGTCCAACCGCGTTCGACCGATCACGGCGGCAATGTAGTTACCTTTGACCGCGGCCAGTTCTCGGATCCGACGACGGCCGAATTGATGTATTTCCCGATGGAACCAGGTGTGGCCAGATTGGCCTGGCGGGTCCTTTTGTGGGAGTCCGTGGATGCCTACTACGTGGTCGTGGATGCGGAAACGGGTAAAATGTTGTGGCGCAAGAACATTACTAACGACCAATCCCAAACCGCGACTTATAACGTTTACAACGACGATAGTCCGGGTCCGCTTTCGCCGACCAATGCAACGCCAGGTTCGGCCATTCAGGGAGCCAGCATCGCTCGATCCACCATCACCGTGATCGGGAACGAAGCACCAAATCCGGGCCAGAATAACCTAGGCTATATCACCGATGGCGCCAATATCACTGACGGAAATAACGTCGAGGCTGGATTGGATATCGTCGCGCCGGATGGTGTAGATGCGCCGGTCACCGGCGTGGCCCGCGTTTTCAATTTTGCCTACAACCCGCCGCCCGGCGGCGCGGATGCCCCGACCGATCCTAATTATCGAAACGGCATCGTGACTAACTTGTTCTATCACACGAACAAATATCACGACTTTGTCTATGCGAGCGGTTTTACGGAAGCCGCAGGTAACTTCCAGAACGACAACTTTGGCCGGGGCGGCGCCGCCGCTGACCGGGTGCGGGGCGAAGCGCAGGATTCGTCCGGCACCAATAACGCGAATTTCAGTACTCCGGCCGACGGAGGTCGCGGGCGTATGCAGATGTATCTGTTTACCGCTCCGACTCCGGACCGCGACGGCAGTTTGGATGCTGATGTTTTTGTTCACGAAATGACCCACGGTACGTCGAACCGATTGATCGGTAATTCGACGGGGTTGGGCAACAACCGCGGCGGCAGCATGGGCGAAGGGTGGTCTGATTTTTACGGCCGCATGTACCTGGCATCGGCCAGCGAAGACATCAATGCCGTCTTCGCGATGGGCGCTTATGTGACGATCAACTTCTCGACCTTGGGCACCGACAACTACTACTACGGGATTCGCCGTTTTCCGTACGCGGTGAAGACCACCGTCGGTGGCCCGATGAACCGGCCGCACAACCCCTTGACCTTGGCCGATATCGATCCGGCACAGATCAGCACTACGGATGGGGCCTACCCGATCACGCCTTGGATCACCAACACGGCCAACGAAGTACACAACGCGGGCGAAGTGTGGTGCATGATGTTGTTGGAGGTCCGCGCGCGGATCATTACGCGCCTCGGCTTCGCGGCCGGCAACACCCGCATGTTGAACCTAACCACGGCTGGCATGAAGTTGACGCCAACCAGTCCCAACTTTATCTCGGCCCGTAATGCCATCATGGCGGCGGACCAAGCTAGTTTTGGCGGAACGGACATGGGCGACATCTGGGGTGGTTTTGCCACTCGCGGCGCCGGATTTGGCGCGACCGACGGTGGAACGGCCGTCGTTCAATCGTTCAACCTGCCCAATGCCGAGATCGTCGATCCGTTCTCGGTTAGCGATTCGACTGGTGACAACGACGGGTTCCCCGAACCCGGCGAAAACGTCCGCTTGAACACAACGGTGGCGAACAACTCGGGCCAGACGCTTACGGGCGTTACGGTCAGTGTTACGGGCGGCGGCAGTGTGAACGTGGGCACCATGGCCACGGGCACATCGCAACCGGTCCAGCTTACCTATACGGTTCCGGCCGGTGCGACTTGCGGTAGTTTGCATGTCGTAACGATCAATGCGAATTCCATTGAGATCCCTGCCGTCAACGCGGTGACTAAGTCATTCCGGTTGGGTGCTCCGGTGGGCGGTGCGCCGGTAACGTTCACTAATTCGACCGCAATTCTCATTCCAGGTACGGGTACGGGCCCGGGTGCGTCAGCGCCTTATGGAACGACGATCGCAGTTGCGGGTCTTACCGGTAACAAGAATATCAAACTTGAATTGACCAATTGGTCACACACCTTCCCGGGGGACATGGACATTCTGTTAGTCGGTCCGGGCGGTCAGAAGTTCATCGTCATGTCGGATATGGGCGGTACGTTCGATGCGGCGGGCTTCACTACGACGTTAACCGATCTGGCCGCGGCCAGCATGCCGACGGGAGACGGATCCCTGAATGGTGAATTCAAACCGGGAGACGCCACCTCCGGAGATACTTTTGCGGCGCCGGCGCCGGCCGCTCCGTACATTTCTCCTGCGCCCGTTGGGGCGGGAACTTTCACGTCCACGTTTGGTACCGATGGCACGGCCATGAACGGAACATGGACGCTGTATGTCATGGATGACGCCGGTGTTGACACTGGTTCCATGGCGGGCTGGAAATTGACCTTCGAGGCCAATGATTACAGTTGCGTCTTAGGGCCGACGATCTCCAAGGCCCGCGCCGACTTTGACGGCGACTTCAAGACCGATGTCTCCGTCGTTCGCGGCGGCGCTACTTGGTACTTGAACCGGTCGACCGCCGGATTTGCCGCGGTCACGTTCGGCGCCAGCGGCGACGTAGCGGTACCGGGTGATTACGATGGCGACGGCAAGGCTGATGAAGCCGTGCTCCGCAGTGGTAATCAGTGGTACCTGTTGCGTAGCACGGCCGGGTTCACCGGCGTTACGTTTGGTTTGGCGGGCGATATACCTATTCCGGCGGATTACGATGGTGATGGCAAGACGGATATTGCCGTTTACCGGCCATCCACCAGCGCCTTCCACGTTCTGCGCAGTAGCAACGGCGTCGTGGCTTCCACCGCGTGGGGAATCAGTGGGGACACCCCGGTGGTAGGTGACTTTGACGGCGACGGAAAGGCGGATCTTACCGTGTTCCGTCCCAGCGCGGGCACCTGCCTATGGCACACGTTTACGAGCCAAGGCGTTTACAAGGTTGGCGGTTGGGGACTCTCGACCGACAAATTAGTGCCCGCAGACTATGATGGAGATCTAAAGACCGATTACGCGGTATTCCGTAACGGTATTTGGTACATCCTGAATAGCTCGAACGGCGTTCAGCCCGTCATTAACTGGGGCGCGGCGGGCGACGTTGCGTCTCCGGGCGACTACGACGGTGACGGCAAGGATGACCCGGCGGTATTCCGTAACGGTACTTGGTACCTGTTGCGTAGCACGGCGGGCGTCGCGACGGTCGGGTTCGGTCTGGCCGGTGACGTTTCGGTTCCGGCTCGTTACGTTCCGTAACTCAACCGAGGAGCGCGGCGGCAACGCCGCGCCCTTACTCTATCGACAAAAAGGCCGGAGTGGGCAACCACTCCGGCCTTTACTTTGTCTTTCGCAGACCCTAGTCAGCGGGTCGCGCGCGCGCCGGTAGGGTGGCGAAGAAGTCCTCGCGAAACCGCGCCGCGTATTCGTCTAACAACAGCTGGATCCGCTTTAGATCGGAACACTTCACGATCAACCCGGCGTGGGAACGTTTCTTCATCCGCCAAACCACTTCGTCATCAGCATAGCCGGAGAGATCAGGCCATTCCTGCCGCGCCAACGAGACCAACAGCCCGGAATAATCTTCGCGCACCGGCGGCATTGTGTAGCCGGTTTCGCCGCCGTCTATTTCGATCTTGGCCCATTCCGCCCAAAGGTTGACCCCACTGGCCGCTTCGACTAGATCGGCTATGTTGGCACCGCCGACCCGGGCCGACGTTTCCAGGAAATAATATTTCCCGTCCTCGTGGGCCTTAATAAATTCCGTATGCGAAACTCCCCGAACCAAACCCATCGCCGCCAAAACTTGGCGATTAAGCTCGAGCAACGCCGTTTCGTCCGCCGAGCCGCGCTCGACCGTGCAGGTGGTAAAGATCCCCCCGCCATGCGCCACGTCCAGCGGCGGGTGGCCATAGCGGCTGGCGATCGCAAAAACGATCTCCTTTTCGGTCACGATCGAATCGACGTGAAAGATGTCTCCGGGCACGTATCGCTCGACCAGATAGTAGGATTGCTTATCCCCCAACTGCTCTAAGATCGGCCAGAGGTCACTAGGCTGCTGAAGCATTTGAATGCCGGTCGCCGACGCTTCAAACCGCGGCTTGATCAGCCAGGGCGCGGGTACACGCTCCATATATTCATTCAAACGCTCGTAATTCAAGGCATGAACGAATTCCGGAACTGGAATGCCCGCTTCGCGCGCGCGCATGCGCATAGCCAGTTTGTCGCGGAAATATCGGGTCGTCGTCTCGCCCATACCCGGTAGGCGCAAGTGTTCACGCAGTGCGGCCGCCTTCTCCAGGTCGAAATCATCCAGCGGCACGATGCGGTCGATCTGTTCGGTCCGGCATAAATAGCTGATCGATTTGATCACATCCTCGAGGATCCATTGCTTCTCCACATCCGGAACAAAGTAGATCTCGTCCAGGCTCTCGCGCGGCCACTCAACGTCTCGCAAACTTTGCGAGGTCATCAACAGCACGCGGCAGCCCAGGCGCTTGCACTCGCGCATGAACTCCGCGCCTTTTTCATAACTGGCGATACATAAAATAGTTACCGGACGATCCGAATTCATCAAACATGCTCCTTGGGCGCGGGGTAGTGTGGCAAGCATTCTACTTTCTGTAGCACCAAATCAAAAAGCCGGGCGTTGCCGGTTGGCTTTTTTTGACTTCCGCGCTAAGTTGAACCCTTCCCGTAAACTGAAAGTTCCGAGGTTACCACGCCAATGGCCCAAACGCCCCTGCAATCACGAACGCGCAAGATCATTAAGCTATTGCGCCGAGAATATCCGGACGCCCATTGCGCGCTAAATCACGAAACCCCGCTGCAACTGTTGATCGCGACGATCCTCTCGGCCCAGTGCACCGACGTGCGCGTGAATATCGTGACAGCGGATCTGTTTCGGAAATATGGAACCGTTCAGGACTTTGCCGATGCGGACCAAACGGAACTGGAACAGGACATCCATTCGACCGGGTTCTTTCGCAACAAAGCCAAGTCGATCCTCGGCGCCGCGCGAATGATCATCGACGAGTACGGCGGCGAAGTGCCGCAGACCATGGACGAGTTGTTGCGCCTTCCCGGCGTAGCGCGTAAAACCGCCAATGTGGTCATGGGTAATGCTTTCGGCATCGCGTCCGGGGTGGTGGTCGACACCCATGTCGGCCGCTTATCAACCTTGCTGGGTTTGACCGAAGAAAAGACACCCGAGAAGATCGAGCTGGATCTGCAGCAGCTGGTTCCGCTTAAGGATTGGATCGATTTCTCGCACTTGTTGATCTATCATGGGCGGCAAGTTTGCATCGCACGGCGGCCGCAATGCGTAGTCTGCGTCGTCGAAAAGCTTTGTCCGTCATCGCTGCTTAAACAATGAGATCGTTAGTTACCTTTTTTGTAGAAAACACCCCGCCGTTACGCACTATCTTGATCGGCGGACCGATATTCTTGCTCTGGTCTTATTTGAGTCTGCGCTTTGCCGCCTACCTAAAAAGGTCGCGCGGCTTAAAGACCGGCTATTCGCGCAAGACTTTCCACCTACTTACCTTTTTGACCGTCGCGGTGTTGCAGCACTTTTGGGGTCTACCGTTGGTCTGCCTGTTCGGCGGTATGACGTCATTGAACGTTGCCTATGCCGTCCTGCGCGGTGACGGCCATCCGCTTTACGAAGCGATGGCCCGCGAGCAAGATGCGCCCTATCGAACCTACTACATCGTCGTTCCTTATTTTGCGACTTTGATCGGCGGCATCGTCAGCAGCTTCATGGTAGGACCGATCGCACTGGCGGGTTATCTGGTCGGCGGATTGGGTGATGCGGCGGGTGAACCGATCGGCACCCGCTGGGGCCGGCATCGGTATCAGGTCCCTTCGTTGAGCAGTTTCAAATCGACGCGGAGTCTGGAAGGTTCGCTCGGTGTGATGCTGGTGTCGTTGATCGCGCTTTCGCTAGCCGCTTTGCTCTCGCCGGATTTGAATTTCCATACGAATTGGATCTGGTTGATCCCCGGGATCGCGGTGATCTGCGCGCTGCTCGAGGCGGTGTCGCCGCATGGCTGGGATAATGCGACGCTGCAGATCGCACCGGCGTTGATGGTAGCTGCCTTACTTTAAGCATTTTAAGAAAATTTAGCCGCGGATTTACGCGGATTAGACGGATCTGAAATAGGATAGTTGGAAGGTTGAAAGTTAAGCGCTTATCCGGGCGGGTGGAATAGATTGCAAATCGAGGTTGGTTGGATCGTATATGAATTACCGCAAATTTCTTGGGTCAATTTTGTTTGTTTTGGTGTTTGTCACCATTCAGCCGGTGTCGGCAAAGTATGTTTACACAACCCGAAGCATCGCTAACTTCGACGCCGACTGGTTATTCCTAAAAGGCGAAGCGATGGGCGCGGAGAAGCTAGAATTTGTTGAAAATTCCTGGCGCAAGTTGAATCTGCCGCATGACTGGAGTATCGAAGGTCCGTTCGATGCCAAGAATCCCACGGGCGGCGCTGGTGGTTTTCTACCCGCGGGAGTCGGATGGTACCGCAAACACTTTTCTTTGCCGGTGACGCGATCAGATCACCGTGTGTTCATCGAATTCGACGGCGTTATGGCGAACAGCGACGTTTGGATCAACGGCGTTCACCTGGGCAAACGGCCGTACGGTTACGTCAGTTTCGGCTATGAGCTGACCGCTCATATCAAGTTCGATGAAGACAACGTCGTTGCGGTGCGGGCGGATAATTCAGGACAGCCCGCATCGCGCTGGTACACCGGAGCCGGTATCTATCGTCATGTCCGACTGGTCTTAACTGACCCGGTTCATTTGGAGAAGTGGAGCACGTTCATTTCAACGCCGC
>JBDSEC010000167.1:0-7870 GCA_039920205.1 Pyrinomonadaceae bacterium | reverse complement strand
CGACGGTTCGACGGGCCTGGCCGAGGCGGTGTTGATGGCGGAACGGATCACGCGGCGTAAGAAGATCGTCGCGGCCGCAACCGTTCATCCCGAGTATCTGCAGGTAGCCGAGACCTATGTTCAACATTACGGCATTGAGATGCAGACCGCGGCATGCGACGAGCTTACGGGACAGATCAGCACGGGCGCGTTGGATGTTCTGGATGACCAGACTGCAGCCCTGGTCATACAATCGCCAAACTTCTTTGGTTGTATCGAAGACGTTGCCGCAATGGCCGACAAGGCACACGCGGTGGGCGCTTTATTGATCGTGGCGGTAACGGAAGCGGCTTCCTTTGGATTGTTGCGATCACCGGGCGCTTGCGGTGCGGACATCGTGGTCGCCGAAGGCCAGTCGTTCGGGATCCCACTTTCATTTGGCGGACCCTATCTAGGGCTCTTCGCCACGCGTGATAAGTACGCACGGCAGATACCTGGCCGCTTGGTGGGCGAGGCCTTCGACAAGCAGGGCCGGCGTGGTTACGTGCTAACCCTCGCGACCCGTGAACAACACATCCGCCGCGAAAAGGCCACATCGAACATCTGCACCAACGAAGGATTGATCGCGTTGGCGGCGACGATCTATCTGGAAACGATGGGCAAGCAAGGCGTTCGCGAAGTCGCCACCCAATGCGCGCAAAAGGCGGCCTACGCCGCACGCCGCATCGGCGAGCTGAACGGCTTTTCACTTCCCTTCTCGGCACCGCGCTTCAACGAATTTGTCGTGCGTGGACCGGTTCCCGCGAAGGAATTACTGGAAAGGCTGGCATCGGAAAAAGAGATCGAAGGCGGGCTGGCCTTGTCACGTTACTACGCCGACCGGCCCCATGATTTCCTGGTCTGTGTGACCGAGATGAATTCACGCAAACAGATCGACTCGCTGATCGATGGCTTGGCGGTGGTGGGCCAGTAATTATTACGATGAATACCAATATCACTAAAGTAACGACCCATCCGACGCAGAACGAATCGTTGATCTTCGAGCGATCGCAACCCGGCCGCGTCGGCTATATGCTATCGCCGCTGGATGTTGATGAAGTCCCATTGGATTCGATCATCCCGAAACAATTTCAACGCGATGACGATCTCGAAGGAATCCCCGAAGTCAGCGAAGTTGACGTCGTGCGCCACTTTACCCGCATGTCCACGTGGAACTATTCCATCGATCAAGGGATGTATCCGCTTGGTTCTTGCACGATGAAGTACAACTCGCGCTTGAACGAAAAGGTCGCCCGCATTGCCGGGTTTGCGAATTTGCACCCGTTGGCCCCCGACGCCGATGCGCAGGGTGCGTTAGGTCTGATCTATCAGCTACAGCAGGATCTCTCGGAGATCACGGGATTGCCGGGCGTGTCGCTGCAACCCGCGGCGGGAGCGCATGGCGAGATGACGGGCGTCATGGTGATGCGCGCTTTTATTGACGCGCGTGATGGCGCCGGCGCATCCGCCGACCGCCGCACTATGTTGATCCCCGATTCAGCGCACGGGACCAATCCGGCGTCGGCGAACCTTGCGGGCTTCAAAGTTAAGACGATCCGTTCGACGGCCGAGGGGTTAACCGATCTGGACCATCTTCGCGAACTGTGCGCCGAAGGCGGAGTCGCGGGATTGATGCTTACCAATCCCAACACGGTCGGTCTATTCGAAAAGAATATTCGCGAGATCTGTTCCATCATTCATGGAACGGGCGGGTTGGTCTATATGGACGGCGCGAACATGAACGCAGTGGTTGGCGTGGCCCGGCCCGGCGACATGGGCGTGGATGTCATCCATTTGAACCTACACAAGACATTTTCGACCCCGCATGGCGGCGGCGGCCCGGGCAGCGGACCGTGTTGCTGCAGCGCTGCGTTAGAGCCGTTCCTTCCCACGCCACGAGTGGTCAAGGCGGGCGAGGAGTTTCGATTGGACTTTGATCGTCCGCAATCGATCGGCCGCGTTAAGGCCTTCCTCGGCAACTTTGGCATGATGGTCCGCGCGTTGTCGTACATTCAAACTCACGGTGCCGAAGGACTGCGTGAAGCGACCGAAGCAGCTGTCCTGAACGCACGATATATTGCCGCTGGAATGGCCAACGAATATGATCGGCCGTTCGCGTCAGACCCGATGCATGAAGTCGTCTTCACCGACAAACGCCAATCGCGGAAGGGCGCGCACACCCTGGATATTGCCAAGCGACTGATCGACTACGGCTTTCACCCGATGACGATCTACTTCCCGCTGATTGTAAACGGCGCGATGCTGATCGAGCCCACGGAATCGGTAGGCCGGCAAGATCTGGACGCTTTCGTTGAAGCAATGTCCTCGATCGCGCGCGAAGCGGTCGAGAATCCTGAACTCCTGTTGAATGCACCGCATACCACGCGCATCGGCCGCTTGGACGAAGCCGCGGCGGCACGTAAACCAGTTTTGCGTTGGCGACCAAAGGAAGAAGCCGCGGTGGCGTAAGCCGTTTTATAACTAAAAGGGAGCGTAAGATAGGACCTATTCGTCGGATAGGTCCTATTTTGCTTTACTAACCATTCGTTGCGCTTGGATCCAAGTCGATCAACGCCAAACGTTCGACCACGCGGCCGTTGATAAGATGTTCTTCAACGATCTCGGGTACATCCGCGGGCCGGACCTGGGCATACCAAACGCCGTCGGGGTAGACCAAAACGGCGGGGCCGATCGAACAGAAACCAACCGAACTGCAATCCGTCAACACCACTGATCCCTTCGGGTTTCTTCCCTTCGACGTCTTTCCTTGCTGGAGGCCTCGCGATCCTAGCGCGTGGCTGAAGGCTTCCATTACGCCGGCGCTTCCGGCCGCGCTGCAAGATTTCCCATTGCAGACAAAAACGTGATGGCGAATAGGCGCGTCCGCGACCGGCGCCAAGATCCGTAGCCGGTCGCGATCCAAGATAATCTCTTTAGGTTCCATAAATTTAGCTCAGTAATAAGCAAAATATCGTAGCACAACCGTTCTGACTGGTGAATTGGTCCACCCGTTTTGACTCTTTTTAGGCAATTGACACGTTTCCTTTGCGTACGCCTTCGCGCTTAGGTTAAGATTCAATCTTGGGCGACAGCTTAGCGCGTACAACGAGGGTATCGTTTGGCGTGCGGTGTCGCCTGCTTTCGCGTTCGGCCACTTATTCGCGTTTCCTTTATGCCTAGCGGTTTGGTTATTCACATTGTTTCGGGCGACGACCGGCACACCGAGGTTCTGTCGCTTGAACGCATTCGCATCGGCGTTGGCGCCGATTGTGATTTGCGCCTGCGCGCTTCGGCCTTGCCTGAAGGAGCAGTACCCGCGGAAGTTGTGTTGGACCTAGGACGGGGCGCGAATCATTACCGGATCAAAGCCTTTGATACCGTATTGGGCCTGACTCATAACGGTCAACCCATGGAGTTGAACACGCGGATCACCGACGGTGACGAGGTTCGAATTGACGGTAGCGATCTTGCTCTGCAATTCTTTCCAGTACGCGCTTTGCCGGCCGTGATCAATCAGCGTGAAGCGCTCGCGACCACCTTCAGCGATTCCGAAGCGTTGCAGACCGGTGATCAACCTCGCCGTGATGACGCCAAGGTCTTTATACGTGAACTCACGCGCGAACTGATCCGCGAAATAAACCCGAGCACAAAGATCATCACCTTGTTGATCATGGGGATCTTGGTGGGAGGGATCCTGTACATCGGGTTTTCACTATATCGTGAGATGCGCACCTTGCGCCGAACTAATGATGATCAAGGCGCAGTTATCGCGGAGATCGGTAAGCAGATCGAAGAAGCCAACAAAAGGTTGGAGAAGGAACGTGAAAGCAACGAGAGAATGAAGGAGAACTTGGCGCTCACGTTTCGCGTCTTCAATGAATTCAGCAAAGGAGTTTGCGTCATTTCGGGATCCTATATCTTTACCGAAACCTCGACCGGTCGCCCATTGCGTTATCCGTCAACTCAAATGAGCGAAGAGGGGGTGGTAATCGAAAACGGCGATAATCAGGCGCAGCTCACGCCCGATGGTGATGGCGCGATAGCGGAATTTGAATTCATCGGTACGGGATTTCATGTAGGAAACGGGTATTTGATCACCAACAAGCACGTCGTCCAACCTTGGACGGCTGACGTGCGCGCCCAATCGTTGAGCGCTAGTGTTAACGGCAAGCCGAAACTGAAAAGCTTGGTCGCATATTTTCCCGGGATGAAGAAACCCGTCGCGATCAAGGTCAAACAAACGTCCTCCAATCAAGATCTGGCCGCGTGTATGTTTGACGGTGAAGGGCCGCCCGAGAATGTGCCGGTTCTTCCGATCGACGACAGCGCCGGAGCCGTCGCCGTTGGCAAAGAGGTCGCCGCGATGGGCTTTCCCAATGGTACTAACCGATTGCTGGCCAACTTTCCCGAAGCTGAGGCGCGCAGCATAAATTCGCGATACGGACGGTCGCTTGAGTCACTGCTCGGTTATCTGGCTACCGTGGACAAAATAACTCCGCAAACCACCAAGGGGTCGATCACTGACTTGAATCCGGACCGTATCGTTCATAGCGCTCCCACGGCTGAAGGCGGGTCGGGCGCTCCCCTCTTTGGTGAGACGGGCCGAGTTATCGCGGTCAATTTCGCGATCTTCCCGGAAAACTCGGCCTCTAACATGGCGATACCGGTTCGCTTTGTCCTTACCCTGCTGGCCAAGGCCGGTTGGACGGCTCCGGTTCCGGCGGCAGAAAATGCCGCCGTCCCTTCAACGAATTCTTCAGTGGCCGGATCGAACGGTCAACCCGTTGGAAAACAGTAGCGTTGAGCGTTGGTTGAAAGCCTGAATGAACGAAATGGGTTCTCGGGCCATGCAACTTTTGCCGTGGCTGAGTCCGGCGCACTCCCAGCTGCCCAGCGATCGGACGGTTTCCATTCTTTCCTGGTTTGCGCGCCACGATTTCTGTTCATCACTAAATGTTAGTTACCGCACAGACCGTGGCCTCCGTCGTGACTAAAATAATCCTCGGTGCTTTGGCCGACTCGGCTGAAAGGCTTTGCGGCCAAGACCGTTTTGGGTCTTGACAGTTCCGTGCGGGAATATCTACTGTAGATGCGTTATGAGAAGAATTGTCACATCACTGTTTCTGCTGCTAACGCTTGGCGGCAGTGCATTGGCGGGAGCGCCACTGCGCGCTGACGGCCAAGCTTGCGGCATGGGCGGCGCGATGAGTGACATGGATTGCTGCAAGAGCGCTGGTCTTGACCAAAAGTTGACTCCCGAAGCTGCGACCGCGATCATCAACTGCGTTTTGGATTGCTCGCAAGAGGGTTCAGCACCCACTGGCAATGTAAGCCTTCCACAATATCAACCGACAATTTTGCAAATTCGGTTGAATCCGCAGACCGACCTGTCACTACGGATCGCTTTGCGAAAAGTCGACTATTTTCTGCCTCCTCCAACTGATTCCCAACCTGTATACATCCGTAACCTAGCCCTGCTGATCTAGTCTAATTGCGCCGAATTGTGTCTTTTTGTGCCCGTTTTGGGCGCATTGACGTGGGATTCGTGTGCGCACGCATGCGAATGACCCGGCATTATTACTAAATCAGAAGGGCTCGGAAAAATGAAAAAGTTTCTTTTCGCAATGGCGATCGCTGTTGCAAGTGTGCTGCTGTTTGCGGCCTGCAGTTCGAAATCTGGAAACGTGGCGAATACGCCCACCGGTAAAGATGTTAAGGCTGCGCCAATCGGTAATCTCACCGTTACTCTTTCGACAGATAGTGGACAGCTAAAATCCGGAGCGCAAGAAGTTCTGGTTCGGTTTACCGACGCGGCTGGAAAGCCGGTGGATGTTGGCGCGGTTTCGTTGAACTTTCACATGCCGCAGATGGGTTCCATGGCGCCCATGAATGAACAAGCGACCTTCACCACCACCGCTACCCCGGGGATTTATCGGGGCAAAATAAATATTACGATGGCCGGCGAGTGGCAAGCACAGGTTGCGTTCGAGGGTGCGGGCGGAAATGGCAAAACGTCGTTTGCGATTCCCGTTCAATAAGCGCCAAGCGCGGGAACAGTAACCCATGATCCACCGTCTCATTGAATTGTGCATGCGTAATCGCGGCCTGGTCGTCGCGATCTATCTGGGCCTGGCAGCGTGGGGCTATTGGGCACTCGTGCGCACGCCGATCGATGCCATTCCGGATCTTTCTGATAACCAGGTGATCGTGTTTACAGACTGGACCGGACGGTCGCCGCAAGAGGTTGAGGATCAAGTAACCTATCCGCTGGTCACCAATCTTCAAGGTTTGCCCGGGGTGCGAGTCGTACGTGCAAGTTCGGCGTTCAGCTTTTCGATGGTCAACGTCATTTTTGAAGACAACATCGATCTGTATTGGGCGCGGACGCGGGTGTTGGAACGTCTGAACCTAGTCGCCAAACAGTTGCCGGAAGGGGTCGTTCCCACCCTTGGTCCCGACGCAACCGGGGTGGGCCAGGTTTTTTGGTACACCCTGGAGAGCGATTCCATGAGTTTGCGTGATCTGCGCACGCTCCAAGATTGGTTTGTTCGTTACCAATTGAACTCGGTTCCCGGCGTAGCCGAGGTCGCGAGCGTTGGTGGGTATGTACAGCAGTACCAGGTGGACGTAGATCCCAATCGTTTGCGGGCCTACTCGCTGCCGCTATCGACGGTTGTCGAAGCCGTACAACGATCCAACAACAATGTCGGCGGCAACGTGGTCGAGCAATCCGGTGAATGGGCGGTCGTACGCGGCGTAGGATTGATCCAATCGACCGCGGACGTAGAGAATGTTGTGCTGGCATCGCCAAATGGCGTCCCCATTTATGTAAAGAATGTGGCGAAGGTGAAGCTCGGGAACGCCTTCCGCACCGGCGTTCTGGATAAGAATGGAACCGAGGCGGTTGGTGGCGTGGTGATCGCACGTTACGGCGTAAACACGCTAGAGGTGATCGAAGCGGTAAAGCAGAAGATCGCCGCTTTGCAGACCGGGCTACCGCCGGGGGTCAAGGTCGTCGCCTTCTACGATCGCACCCAGTTGATAAACCGGGCCACGCATACTTTGAAGCGCGCGCTGATCGAAGAGCTGATCTTGGTCACCCTGGCCCATATCATCTTCCTGGCCCACTTTCGCTCGATCTTGATCGTGACCATCCCGCTTCCGCTCGCGGTTCTGATGGCGTTCATGTTCATGTACTACGCTGGGGTCAGTTCCAATCTGATGTCATTGTCGGGCATCGCCATTGCGATCGGAGTGTTGGTTGACGCCGGCATCGTGGTTACCGAAAATGCCTTTCGCTTTCTTGAACAGCGAAAGGTAGATCCAAAGGATCGCGCCCAAGTCTGGCAAACGATCCTTGATTCCACGAAACTAGTCGGCCGGCCCATCTTCTTCTCGATGGCAATCATCATTTTGGCCTTCATTCCGGTCTTTGCCCTTACCGGCGAGGAAGGCAAGCTCTTCCATCCATTGGCCTTTACCAAAACGTTGGCCATGGGCGCGGCGACCATTATCGCCGTCACCTTGGTGCCGGTACTTTGCACCTTCCTGCTGCGCGGAAAGTTTCATTCCGAGCAACACAATCCGGTAATGCGCGGTTTGCACTTCTTTTATCGGCCCATTCTGCGTCTGGCCCTAAACCATCGCATATTTACGGTTTTGATCGCAGTGACGCTTTTTGCCGGTGCTATTTTCCTTGCTTCCGGCATAGGTAAGGAGTTCATGCCGCCGCTTAATGAAGGCGACCTGTTGTTCATGCCGGTTACCGATCCGGCGATCTCCGCGGACGAAGCCCGGCGGGTAATGAGTGAACAGGACAAAGTGCTAAAGAGTTTTCCCGAAGTCGAATGGG
>JBDSEC010000166.1:0-5843 GCA_039920205.1 Pyrinomonadaceae bacterium | reverse complement strand
ATCGAAGCCGCGTATCACGCGGCCGCCCGCCGTTTGCAACAAGCTTTGCCGGAGGACCTCGATCTCGGGCCGAAATTAGTACCCATCGTTCGGTGGGGAAAGACTTATCAAGAGGTACTTACCTACGCCGTTGAAGCCGAGATCGACCTGATCTGCATGGGCGCCAAAGGAAAGAATTTTAGTATGGGGGCCCTATTCGGCTCGAATGTCGATCGGGTTTTGCGCCAGGCGCCGTGCCCGGTGCTGGTGGCCCGGCCGCTTCGGCCCGACCTTTACGTAACCCCGACCGTGGTCGACGACGGCATGCGCAGCGCGGCCGCGGCGATCGGAAAAGGAGCTTAGTTATGAGGATCTTATTAGCCGTAGACGGTTCCGTGTATAGTGATGCCGCGATCGACGAGGTGATGGAACGGACCTGGCCCGCCGGCAGCGAAGTAAAGGTGATCTCGGCCGTCGAGCCCGCCTATCTTCCCGCGGCCGAGCCGTGGGCCATTGCGCCGACGTATTACGGGGAATTGGACCGGGCTGCGCAAGAGCGGGCCCGCGACGCGGTAGATTCGGCAGCAAAAAAACTCGCCGATCGACCGGAAAAGGTTTTGTTGGTCACGACCGATACGCCCACCGGTTCGCCCAAACAGGTCATTTTGGATGAAGCCGAAGCCTGGGGCGCGGACCTGGTCGTGCTCGGGTCGCACGGTTACGGTGCGTGGAATCGTATCCTGTTAGGTTCGGTGTCGAATGCGGTCGCGACGCACGCCAAATGCTGCGTCGAGATCGTACGCCGTCCCCACACCAACGGGAACGGCCACGTTAAGAAAGTAGCGTAGAAAATAATGAAGATACTGATCGCGCACGATGGGTCCGCCTGCGCCGAAGCCGCGTTGGACGATCTGACCCGGGCGGGGCTGCCGGATAAGGCCGAAGCATTAGTATTGGCCGTTACCGAGATCTGGTTGCCGGCGCAGCCGCATTCTAGTTACGAGATCGTGGAGGAGGCCCGCAGTGCGCGCGATCCTGCGGACCTGCAACGTATACATGTACGGCATTCGCCCGCGGTCGAGGAAGCCTTGGGCTTGGCCCAGGTGGCACAGGCGCGCTTGCGCACTAGTTTTCCGCATTGGGTGGTCGAGGCCGAAGGTACCTTTGGCTCGCCGGCGAGCGAGGTGCTGCGCCTCGCCGACGAATGGGCGCCCGATCTGATCGTGGCCGGATCGCACGGCCGCACCGCGCTGGGCCGGTTCGTCTTGGGCAGCGTGTCGCAGAAGATCCTGACCGAAGCCACATGTTCCGTGCGCATCGCGCGGGGCCGGGTTGAGGTCGAAGGATCCGCGCCGCGTTTGGTGATCGGTCTTGATGGTTCGGACGCCGCCGATGCGGCCGTTGCCGAGGTGGCCGCCCGGCATTGGCCGGCCGGGACCGAGGTCCGCGTGGTCGTGGCCGATGAACCGCTGACGCCGACCGTGGTGGGTGGCTTGATCGCGCCTGTACGACATTGGGTCGAGGAAGTGAATCACGAGGGCCAGGGACTGGTCCAAGCGATCGTTCATCGCGCGGCGGTAATGCTGCGTGCGGCCGGACTGACGGTGTCTGAACGGGTGCTCGAGGGCGATCCCAAACGGGTCTTGGTGGCCGAAGCGGAGGAGTTCCGGGCGGATACGATCTTCCTGGGATCGACCGGTTCCGGCACGCGATTGGAGCGGTTTCTCTTGGGCAGTGTTTCATCGGCCATCGCCGCCCGCGCGCATTGTTCGGTGGAAGTGGTGAGAAGAGGTAGCCGGTAGCCAGTAGCCGGTAGACGGTAGACGGTAGGAAGAACGCTCCGCGGAAGCGCGCGTTTGGAGTTCCCGCTTCAGCATGCTTCTTCACGCGCAAAGCGCACCAGCTAACGCGCGCGGAGCGCGCAAAGCTCCCCTCCTTGGTCAAGGTAAATTGCCACGGCGCTTCAGCCCGTGGGGACGTTTGCGTCCCGGGGGTGATTGTTCTGTAAAGTTGGCCGCCGCCGATCTACTAACATCTAACACCTAACAACTGCTTCAAGGGGTGGTACTTCCGTAAAACCAGCCGCCGATTTTACTAACATCTAGCGAGGTTTCACCTCAGTCCTGCGAGCTAAGAACACAGAGATTTCTTCGTCCCGCAGGGACATTACGAAAGTAGCCCAGCGATTCATCGCTGGGTTAACCGGCGACGTTGCAGTCCCATTAGGGACGGCTGAACCTGGGTTGAAGCGTTCATCAAACAAAAAGTTGATCCTAGGTATGCGTATGCCGTTTTCGCGGATAAGCTTAGCCAAACCAGGCCTTGCCGGAAACCGCTTCAGTCGTCCCGCTGGGACTCCGGGGGAAATTTGCCCACTCAGCGCTGAAGCGCTGGGCTATTTTCAAACGGTCCCTACGGGACGAATCCGCTTTCCACTGAACCGTCTCCTCGTCCTCGGGACAACCCTACGCCGGCTAAACGTGATCCCGAAAAGTTGACTCACGCGCACTAAATTCTGTTTGCCAAAATTTCTGGCGAGAGGACCTAGTCCTTTTTCCTTACACATCCCTTGCTATGATTACGACCTTAAAGACCTTTCCGCTCACCCCTTCACCCATTCAGTCTTTTCTCCCACCGAACCCGCGCGGAGCCCTCACGCCGCCCGCGGACTCCGCCGCGCGATCGTTTTCAACTCATCGCCCAACGCCCGCGTAGCCAACCGCAACTCATAAGACTTTTGCAAATTAAGCCAGATCTCTGGACCTGTTCCCAACCACTGCCCCAGCCGCAAAGCCGTGTCAGCTGTGACGGCGCGCTGCCCTTTAAGTATCTGCGTAATGCGATTGGTAGGTACGTGTAGAGTCCGAGCCAGCGCCGCCGCGCTTAGCCCCAATTCCGCCAACTCGTCCGCCAGGATCTCTCCCGGATGTATGGGTGTTCGTGCCATCGCTTTATTGCTCCTTAATGATAATCCGCGATCTCAACCCTGATCGGTCCGGGGCTACCAGCGGGCCATTCAAAGCACAGACGCCATTGTTGGTTGATCCGAATACTGAATTGCCTTTTTCGGTCACCTCTGAGGGCCTCGAATCGATTGCTCGGTAACATCATCAACGCCTCTTTATTCGGTGCCGCGTCCAAGATCTCTAAACGTTTCTCGGCCTGCCGCGCAAAGGCCTGAAATTCTTTGACCACCTCGCCGTCGGCAAACCGGCGTGTGCGTTTGTCGGCATAGCTCACGATCATCACTTCAAATTATACCTAGTTTACCCGTGACGTAAAGCATAAAGTTGTCGGAGCCTTACCACTCGGGTGTGATCAAAAGTGAGAGTCGCCGACTAGCTGCGGAAGACTTTTCGAGCGCTTTGAGTTCCACCTTGTAGGTGGCGGGTATTGCGCAGACCGCAAACAAGACTCCCGTCCTTGGACAAGGCTAGACAGCGGCCAAGCCGGATCGTGAGTTTACTCGCCGCGCCTTAAGGTCGGTACCACCTGCGATAGCAGGCCGGGTCGAGGCTTCAGCCGAGTCCTTGAAGGAATTCATTTTTCCCACGCACGCCAGCTGCTCAAGCAACTCGTTTGATCACGCGAACTTTTCGTATGGATTTCTCGGAATTCGCCAAGATGGATCGGATGTACTTAGCATTTAACCAATAACACTTTTTCTTTTCCAACCCTCCATTGGCCGTTTCCATCAAGTCCGTACTATCACGTGCCTTTGGCCGGACATGGCAGATACGATCATCAGATTCCTTAATAAAGTGAATGAAATCATTGCGCGTGATCTTGCGTTTTGTGTCGTTCCAAAAATCTCGAGCAGTGGCAAGGTCCGTAACAGGCATTGTCCAGAATAATACTCTCTCCAGACTGAACTCTTCTTTCCCATCTCGCCTAAAAACCACAAATAAAAATCTCCGAGTAAGAATATGGTGCCAAACGGACGTTTCCCATTCCTCCGTCACAATTTCCCTGAATTGGATCTGGCGAAAAGACATGCTTTCCGTCGGCGATCCATCCGGCTCGAGACGGATTGTCTTCACTTGAATCTCAGCCTTCTCAAACTCCTCGACCTCGACTTGGCGAGTACGTAGAATTGCCATCGCGAGTAGATACATCCGATGCTTTGAAACCGATGGCGGGACGTTCAATAGGCGAAATATTTCGAGGTCCGTTTTACCGAAAAACGGATGAAATCCCTCAATAATTTGTTCCTCGACATTCTGATCCATCGTGTATTCACTAGAAGGCTGGATCACCACGGATTTACTAAGTCACGACGATATTGTTTTCAAAACATATTCCCGGTTTAGCCAAAAGCACTTTTTCTTTTCCCATCGCCCGGACGCAGTCTCCATGAGGTCCTCCTAGCGATGTTGGCGTTGGTGGGCGCGTCGGACACCGTCAGCACGGTGCTCCGGCAGACGATCCGGCAACTGGTTACGCCGGATCATCTGCGGGGACGGATCACGTCGGTGAATATGATCTTCTTTATGGGTGGTCCACAGCTGGGCGAATTGGAAGCGGGCGCTTTGGCTGCGGCGATCGGCGCGCCGTGGTCGGTGGTCACGGGCGGCGCTGCTTGCTTGGCGGCGGCGGTGTGGGCGCTATTTCGCGCGCGGAGTCTGCGCGATTATCAACGCTGAGGCAAAACGTACGGAATTCCGTACTGGTCCAATGGCCGCGAAAAACGCGATATCGCTTGCACGCCTGCGCTGCGCGCGTGTAGTATCGATGAGTCACGACGTGGTGGGCCAGAAAGCGATCTGGTTCTTTGCCGTTGCGGGGCAGGCAATACGGTTGCGGGCTTTGGCCGGACCGGCATTCATTTTTAACGGGTCAGACAAGGAGAAAGATATGGCGAAGAAAGAACCGGCAGAATATAAAGCAATGATATCCGATGAGGGTGGGGTAATTCGCGGACGTATCCCGTCACCATTAGTGCGTGATCTCGGCGCCAAACCGGGCGACTACCTGGTGTTCGATCATGACGGCAAAGGAAACGTGTCAGTGAAATTGGCGAAAGGTAAAGCTGGGGCCAAAGCCGCCAAGAAACCAGCGGCGAAAGTTGCCGCCAAGAAAAAGCGCTAGGGAGTTCAGAACAAAACACCAAGGCCGGTCCAACCCTGAAAAGTTGGCCCGGCCTTTTTGCTTGAGACTGAGGGGCTGGGATGAACCTATGCCCTTTGAACCACCACGCCGCGAAAACTAGCTGGCGGTGACCAATATCTGATTGTCGATGTTCTTCACGAACTTGATATCGCGCAGCATTTTCTCGATATCGGATTTCAATTTCTGACTCGAGACCGACCCCGTTAGGGTCACCTTGCCCTCTACCGCGGTCGCGGTAACGGACAGACCGGTAAAGACGGGATCTTCCATCATCCGTCGTTCAAATTCGGCTTGAACATAACTATCCAACTCGGCGCGGCTGGCGCTAGGTGCCGGTTGTTGGATCACTACCGGAGCGGGCGCGGGTGCCGACGCGGGTTGTTGAACCACCACTGGTTGTTGCTGCGGCTGCGCGGCCGGCTGCTGCACGATCACGGGCGGTTGTTGCTGTTGCCGTTGCTGCTCGCGAGTTGCCTCTCGATTATCATTCGCATTCGAGTTCTGACTATTTAAAAAGACCAGGAAAATGACGGTTATCAGCGCAACCGCGCCGATCACCAGTGCAGCGACGGCCATTCCCGAGAAACCGCGGGGTTCGGTGGCGTAAACCGTATCGGTCCGGGTGACTTCTCGATCAACGACCGGTGGATTTAATATCACTTGTTTAGGTTGGGGCTCATGTTCGTAAGCCATAAAATTTAACCTCCCGCGCCGCCTGCCGTACGCGTAATATAGTTTGGAGAGCTTTTCCGAGG
>JBDSEC010000165.1:0-6898 GCA_039920205.1 Pyrinomonadaceae bacterium | reverse complement strand
GTGCTGATGGATCAAGGGTATCTGCCGGTGGTTTCGTCCCTGGGCGCCGATGACGACGGCCGCGTGTTCAACATAAACGCCGACACCATCGCGGCCGAGATCGCCGTTCGGTTAAAGGCCGAAAAGTTGATCACGCTGTCGGACGTTGGTGGTATCTATTTAAAGGCTGATGATCCGTCGACGAAGTTATCCCGGATAACCATCGCGGATGCCGAGCGAATGATCGCGGATGGCTCGGCTTCTGGCGGAATGATCCCCAAACTGCAAGGCATCATCGATCTGCTTGGGCGTGGCGTAAAAAGCGCTCACATCATCGACGGCAACGAGCGCAATGCGCTGCTTTCCGAGATCTTTACCGATGAGGGGACGGGGACGATGGTGGTGGCGTGAAATTTTGGCGCATCCAGGCCGTGCCCATATATTTTTCGGTATCAGGCGAGACCCAAACGAACTTACCGGTTTTGTTCAGATAGCCGCTGAGATTGCGAAAGGTGGGCGTTTCGCCGATGGTCCGGTTGTGAATTCCGACCCAAGCCAATCCACCGGAAAACGAGTTGCCGCGGGTTTTGAGAACCACCTTTCCCTGATGGTCGATGTAGCCTTCCGAAGTTGCCGCCAGACCTTCGACGAAGGATGAGGCACTATCGAACCTGGGCGCAATAACCATCTTGCCCGTCCGATCCACGTAACCGTACAGCGCATAGTGGCCGTTCAGACCGCGGAACTCGACCATAGCCAATCCCTCGGAAAAGCCGCCTAGGTCCGTGGCCTTTAACGAAAAGACTTCCTGGCCGCTTTTGTCCAGAAAGCCCCAACCCGTACTGGCGACGCGGCCATCCGGACCCAGATGAAGCCCTAGGACCGCCGGGGCCAATCCTTCCGAAAAGGTATCGCGTACTTCGAATTGTTTCGAGAAGATCGCCAAGCGCCCGGTCCGATCGATGAGCCCGCGATCGAGCCCGTGGTAGACCAAAGCAAATCCTTCTCTAAACGGATTGGTCCGGTTGAATTGAGGTTGGATCATCCATTTTCCTTGGTGGTCGATATATCCGATCACGTCAATGGATTTTACGTCCGGAGCGGATCCGTCTTGGCCGAGTTCAGCCAACCCTTCGCTAAAGTTACCGCACTTGCCGTGCCAATCCGCGGGAATCACAAATCTCCCCTCCCGGTCGATGTAGCCACAGCGGTAAACCGTGGATTCATTTTCGTTGTCGAGGTAACGGCGGCTCGATTCCGTAACGGCCGCCAACCCTTCAGAAAAGGGCGCCGCTTCGGTGAATTGCGGCGCGATCACGATACGTCCGGCGCGGTCGATGTAGCCCCACTTTGTTCCGACGCGAACGGCGGCCCGGCCCTCGGAAAACCTGGTGACCTTATCAAATTGCGGGGCGATCACGACCCGCCCGTCGATGTCGATGAAGCCCTCCATTCCCCGCACGTCATAGATCGGGAAGAGCGGCGGATCCGGGGCCTGAGCATTGACGGTCGTAACAGCGAGCCAAGTCAGTGCTAACATGATCGATAATCGCAGCATTGAAGGACCGTCCCTTAAAGGAAATCGCTAAGAGATACAATTCTAGAACGCATCCAACAGGTGATTTTGCAGGAAGATTTGTGAAAAGCTGGCGCGTACGGCAGGCAATTCGCTGGGCGCCTCAGGCGGAGATTTGACCACAGGGAATACTGAAGACACAGCGCAGCCCGGTCGGGCTGCAATCAAACCGTGGCTGATCCTGTTTCCGGCTCGCCGTCTCCCTTTGGCAGATGGCGAGTTGGGTAGGATTCGAGCCTATTCGCCGAGATAGGCTTCTTTAATACGCGGGTCGTCGGCCAATTCCTTCGAATTGCCGTGCATCACGATACTGCCGGTTTCCAGCACGTAGGCCCGATCCGAATGCAATAGCGCCGCACGGGCGTTCTGTTCGACCAAGAGGATGGTCGTGCCGCGCGCGCGAATATCGTCGATCGCTTGAAAGATGGTGTGGACCACCAGCGGCGCTAATCCTAACGACGGTTCGTCCAACAACAACAATCGCGGGCGCGACATCAACGCGCGGCCCATCGCCAACATCTGCTGCTCGCCGCCCGAGAGGGTTCCGGCCTTTTGCCACTCGCGTTCTTTCAGGCGCGGGAACATCGCAAAGGCGCGCTCGATATCTTCCTGGATCTCTTTCTTATTGTTCTTGATGTAGGCGCCCATTTTCAGATTTTCCAGAACCGTCAGATTGGCAAAGACGCCGCGCCCTTCGGGCGACATGGCGATGCCGCGGCTGACCAATTTGTGTGTCGCTACGCCGCTGATCTGACTTCCCTCGTACATAATGCGCCCTTCGGCCGGTTCCAATAGTCCAGTGATCGTGCGCAGGGTCGTGGTCTTGCCCGCCCCGTTGGCGCCGATCAGGGTCACGACCTCGCCTTTTTCGATATGCATCGAGATATCGGTCAGGGCTTCGATTGCGCCATAACTAACGGAAACATTTTCTAAGGTAAGCATAGGAAAACAGTAGTCAGTAGACGGTAGACAGTAGACGGTAGTACGTACTCGACGATCAACGTCCTTCCGAACGGGCCTCGCGGCGAACAGCTACTGACTACTGTCTACCGTCTACTGTCTACTTCCTCAATCTCCCAAATAGGCCTCAATGACTTTCGGATCGTTGCGGATCTCTTCGGGTAAGCCCATCGCGATCGTCTTGCCATAATCGACCACTTGGATCCGTTCGCATACGCCCATGACGACCTTCATGTTGTGTTCGACCAGCAGGATCGTCAGACCGAACTTGTCACGGATCTCGCGGATCAAATTCATCAGGTCTTCTTGCTCCGAAGGATTCATGCCGGCGGCCGGTTCATCCAACAGAAGCAATTGCGGCCGCGTGGCCAAGGCGCGCACAATTTCTAGCCGCCGTTGATTGCCGTACGGCAAACTTGTGCCACCCTCGTCCTTGTACTTGGCCAGTCCAAAGATCGAGAGCAATTCCATCGCGAATGCTTGGTGATCCTTTTCGTCGCTAAAATAGCGCGGCGACCGAAATACTGCATCGAGCAATCCCTGGCGCGCGTGTCGATGACAGGCAGTCATCACATTTTCCAAAACCGTCATGCCCGCAAACAAACGTATGTTCTGAAAAGTGCGAGATACGCCACAACGGGAGATCTGATACGGACGCAATCCATTGACCCGTTTGCCACAGATAACAATGTCGCCGTTAGTCGGTTCGTAGACGCCGGTCAGCAAGTTGAAAATGGTGGTCTTACCCGCACCATTCGGTCCGATCAAGCCAAAGATCTCGCCCGACTTTACCGACAGGTCCAATTCATTGACCGCGATCAAACCACCAAACTTAATCGTCGCCTTGGTGGTCTTTAAGATGTAAAAATTTGGATCATCCGTCACGGCAACTTCTCCTGGACGGGTTTTCGCTTCAACCAGCGCAAATTAAATTCCCTGGTCCCCAAGATCCCCTGCGGTCGCGTGAGCATGACCACGATCAGCAGTGCGGCATAGATAACCAAGCGCAGATCAACCAATTGGAATGTATGGGCGCCGACATGAATATCCGGTAAACGGCGTAGCGCTTCGGGCAAAATGGTAATCACGACCGCGCCCAAAACCGCACCGGTCATCGAACCTAAACCACCCAGGACGATCATGATGATGATCTCGAACGAGCGAATAAACTGGAAATCTTGGGTGCTGAGAAACTTGTTGTAGTGCGCGAACAATACGCCGGCGATCCCGGCGAACGCAGAACTGATCACAAACGCGATCACCTTATAGCGAGTGGTGTTTATCCCCATCGCCTCGGCCGCCAATTCGTCTTCCCGTATAGAGACCAAGGCGCGACCGAGATTCGACTTAACGATATTGTGCACAATCACGATGGTAACCACGGCGAAAATGCCAACCCAGAGGAAATTAGCATATCCCGGGACCGTCAATCCGGTGGGTCCACCGACCTTGTCGATATTGACAATGACGATGCGAATGATCTCGGCGAAGCCCAAGGTTACGATCGCCAGATAATCACCCTTTAAACGTAACGAAGGAATGCCGACGATCAAGCCGGCCAAAGCCGAAGCCACCGCGCCAATTAGTATCACCAAGAGCAGCACCAAGGTACTTGAGATCGTTGGGCCCACCAGACCGAAGGAATGGCTGGTTAGCCAGGCCTCGATCGCCTTACCGTGATAAACGGTAAAATAGGCCGAGACATAGGCGCCGACCGCCATGAAGCCCGCATGCCCGATCGAAAACTGACCGGTAACGCCGTTGATCAAATTCAACGACACGGCCAAGATGACATTGATCCCAATAAACACGACCAGACGGCCGTAATAATCCGACAGGCCAAAACCGAACAGACCGGCCTCGGAAAGCATCGCGTTAATTGCGATCAACAGCCCGAGGATGACCAAAGCCGATAGTAAATACTTTAAGTAGGGTCCCATAGTTTGTCTTCGCCCGGCGCCCGGCCCAAAACCGATCGGCCGTAACGGCCTTTGGCGCTATACCTTTTCTTGAACCGTAGTCCCAAGCAATCCGGATGGACGAACTAAAAGAACGATGATCAAAATGGCAAAGGCGACGGCATCCCGAAACGTCGAAGGAATGCCGATTTTGATCCCGTAACCAACCACCATGGTTTCGGCCATTCCGATCAACAATCCACCCAGCACCGCGCCCGGGACGTTCCCGATGCCGCCCAAGACGGCGGCGACAAACGCCTTTAATCCCGTAATTATGCCCATTAACGGATAGATCTGGGGAGTGTATTGGGTGGTCAAAACGCCGCCCGCCGCGGCTAACGCCGAACCAAGCGCAAAGGTGAATGAAATAATGAAATTGGTATTGATGCCCATCAATTTCGCCGAGGCCAAATTGAACGATACCGCACGCATCGCCGTCCCGATCTTGGTCTTGAAAACAATGTATTGCAACAGCACCATTAAGAGGATCGACACGGCAAAGATCAGCAGTTGCGATTTGGAAATGGCGGCATTGCCGAACAAGTGGTAGGTCCGGTTCGAAAGCAATTCGGGAAACGCGCGCGGGGTATTGGTGAACAAGAAAACGAACAAGTTCTCAATGAAAAGCGAAACGCCGATCGCGGTGATCAGCGTCGTCATGCGCGAGAATTTCCGCACCGGACGGTAGGCAAATCGCTCGATAATGATCCCAAAGATCGCGGCGACCACCATGGAACCGATCAAGGTGATCGCAAACGCAAAGACCGAAGGCGACACGCTAAAGCCAAATCCGGTGGCAATAAACAACCCGGCGTAAGCTCCGGCCATGTAGATGTCGCCATGCGCGAAATTAATAAAGCGCAGGATGCCGTAAACCATCGTGTAACCCAAAGCGATCAACGCGTAGATCGATCCGATGGTTAATCCATTGATCAACTGTTGAACAAAAGTATCCATATGCGTTCGACGCGGGCGGCGCGGGCGCGAAATAAGGTCTAGGTAAATAGCGGACGGTTTGCACCGCCCGCCATTTTGCCATTAACTTTCAGAGTTACGGTTTGATGGTTTCCTGATATACCTGCTTCTTGGTGGCCGGATCGAGCTTCAGCACCACCGCCGGCTTAATGGCGTTTCGTTCATTGTTGATGGTGATGTTACCCGTAACCCCGGAGTAGTTTGCGGTGGCCGCGATCGCGTCCCGCAATTTTGCCGGTTCGGTGGTCTTGGCCTTGCGGATCGCCTCGGCCAAGACGTAGGCCGAATCATAAGCCAAGGCAGCGATCGCATCGGGCGCTTCGCCATTAAAGCGCTTCTTATAGGCCGCGACGAATTTCTGAATAGCCGGCGAAGGATCGTCCACCGAGTAGTGATTCGAGATATACGAATTGGCCAGCGCGTCGCCGCCCAGTTTGAATAGATCGGGTGAATCCCAACCATCCCCACCCATCAACGGCTGATTCATTCCCAACTCGCGCGCCTGCTTGGCGATGATGCCAACCTGCGAATAGTAACCGGGGATGTAGATCACATCCGGGCTGGCCGAACGGATCTGCGTCAACTGGCCCTTGAAGTCGTTGTCGTCTTGGGTGTAGGTGCTTTCGGCGACGATGGTGCCGCCCAATTTGGTAAATTCTTCCTTGAAGAACTGGGTCAACCCTTTGCTGTAGTCGGAATTAACATCGCCGAGGATCGCGGCCTTTTTCGCTTTCAAAGTATTGGCCGCGAATTTTGCCATGACGCTGCCTTGGAAGGGATCGATGAAGCATACGCGAAAGATGTAGTCTCCCACCTGCGTGACCTTCGGATTCGTTGACGAAGGAGTGATCATCGGGATGTGTTTCTCTTGGGCGACGGGCGCGGCGGAAAGCGTATTGGTCGACGCCACCTCGCCCAGAACCGCCTGCACATTATCCGATGTGATCAATTTCGACACCACGGTTTTGGCATTCGCCGGAACGCCTTGGTCGTCTTCGACCACCAGCACAAGTTTGCGCCCGTCAATTCCGCCCGCGGCATTGATCTCTTCGGTGGCCATGGTGATGCCGTCTTTGGTCGATTTGCCAAAGCTGGAAGTCTTGCCAGACAAATCGGCATAAACGCCAACCTTGATATCGCCAGTCGTGTAGTTGGCCGAGTTATCCCCGCCCTTTTTAATACAACTGGTCGATAGCATTAGCGCGCTGATCAATCCCAATACTAGTGCAATACGTTTCATGGAGTCCTCACATTCTCGATTTTGCAGTTAAAGCAACCGGGCCTGGATGGCACCTAACCAACGGGGTGGTACGTTGAAACCAAGGCTTGACGCCCAAATTTGCCACATTACGATGTTGCGAATCCATTCTAGCTTTGGGCCGCAACACCGCGCAAACGAATATCTTAGAAAACTAGCTCTAATTAGTGGCGCATTATACCGTATTGGGGG
>JBDSEC010000164.1:0-5305 GCA_039920205.1 Pyrinomonadaceae bacterium | reverse complement strand
ATAAATTCGGTGCGTGGACCGGTGCAAACCTTAATCAATACATGGGTGTCGTGCTGAACGACGAAGTAAAGTCGATCGCCTACATCAAATCGCAGATCAACGATTCCGGTCAGATCGACGGCAAATTCACCAAAGAATCCGGTGATGATTTGGCCTTAACGCTCCGCTCTGGTGCTTTGCCGGCGCCGATCGAGTATCAGGAAGAGCGAACCGTGGGACCGAGCCTCGGCGCCGATTCCATCCGGGCCGGCGTTACGGCCTCGTTGTTCGGTTTGGCCTTCGTGATCTTGTTCATCTTGTTCTACTACCGCGGTTCGGGCATCAATGCCGTCGTCGCGTTGATCCTGAACATGATCCTAATGATCGCCGCGCTGATCATTTTTGGCGCGACGCTGACCCTGCCTGGTATCGCGGGTATCATCCTGACCATCGGTATGGCGGTGGACTCGAACGTTTTGGTATTCGAGCGCATTCGGGAAGAGTTACGGGCCGGTAAGGCAGTGCCAACGGCGATCGAGCAGGGATTTGCTCACGCCTTTGTCACTATTATCGACACCCACATCACGACGATCATTTCGTCCTTGTTCCTGTTCGTCTTCGGCACGGGCCCGATCCGTGGTTTCGCGGTCACCCTGATCCTTGGTCTAGTGATCAACTTGTTCACGGCCATCTATGTGTCGCGTACGATCTTCTTGTTTGTGTTGAGCCGCAAAACGCGGATGGATACGTTAAGTATTTAAGGTTACTTTCCACGGTCGGGTGACTGCATTGCGGTCGCCCGGACACGTGGAGCTTATTTTTTTATGATTCAATTATTTCATGATGTCCGGTTCGATTGGTTGGGAAACCGCAAGTATTTCATCACGATCTCGGTGATCTTGATGTTGATCGGCATGGGCTCGGCCATTGTTCGCCAGGTCGTTCCCGGCGGTACCGAGGCCTTTAACCTAGGCGTCGATTTCAAGGGCGGAACCGTGTTAACGGTCAAGTTTGTAAAGCAGCCGTTCCCGTCTGATTCGGCGGTCCGCTCGGCCTTGGAAAAGGTCGGGATAAAGGACGCGGTAATTCAGCAAAATACCAAGAAACCCGAAGAATTCCTGATCAAATTGGCGCAGATGTCGGGCACCGAACCCACTGCGCCTTCGGCAACCCCCGCCCCGGCCACACCGCCCGCGCCCGGCGCGGCTCCGGTCGCCGGAAAGACGCAACAGCAACAAGAACAAGCACAAGTAGATCCGGGCGCGGCTAAGGCGCAAGAGGCGCTTGATACCTTTGGCAAACGGCGCAATCCCGCCAGCCCGACGGCTGATGACGCTTACGAGATCGTCAGCCGCGACGCGGTTGGCCCGATCGCCGGCCGCCAATTGCGCAACTCGGCCGTCGCCGTGACCCTGCTCGCGTTGGTCGGCATGTTGATGTTTATCGCTTTCCGGTTTGAATGGACTTATGGCGCTGCCGCCGTGATCGCGGTATTCCACGATGTATTGGTCACCCTGGGCGTGTTTTCGCTCATGCAATGGGAGATCAGTTTGACGGTGATCGCCGCCTTGCTGACTATTGTCGGTTTTTCGGTAAACGATTCCATCGTTATTTTCGACCGCATTCGCGAGAATTTGAAAATGCGCCGTCGGGTCTCGCTTTATGATCTAACCAATGAATCGATCAATCAGACGCTGTCCCGCACGGTGATTACGTCGGGCTTGGTCTTCTTGTCGGTGGTGGCCTTGGTCTTGTTTGGCGGCGAGGTTTTGCAGGGCTTTTCCCGGGCACTTTTGATCGGCGTCGTTTTTGGTACCTATTCGACGGTCGCGATTGCCAGTCCGATCATGGTCTGGTGGCAGCAGCGGTTGGATGCGGCCGGCGGAAACACCGCTACCGTAACGCCGGTTACTCCCGTTGCCGCGCCGTCTGGAACGCCGCGGCCGCGCCGGCCCAGCCGACCGGTAAAGGCGGGTCGCGCCGCTTCCTAGTTGGGTTGTTGCCGTGCGGTTCCTCCTGTGGTTCGCGTTAACCAATTGTTAACTGATTCACAGACTCGCACGACGCCCCGACTTACTATTTTTGCGCTTGACTTTGGCACAGCGCAGGGCATAGACTGCCGTCGTTGCTGGCCAATTAAATAGTTCGCATAAATCGCGCCCGCGTTTCATGTTTGTTACGGAGCGAAGCGCGGTTTTCTATGTTGATAGGGGCTGGCACATCTGCGTCTTACCGTGCAACGGTCGAAGAATTCAGCTAGGCGGTCGCTTTCTGTTTGGCCGCGCCTGCCGTTGCCTTCCCCTTCAATATTTGGCTGGTTAGTTGATGCCCCCGAGCAAAACTTTCCGGGATGCGAAGCAATTGTTTTGAATTTTACCCTGATCCATTTGGCGCCGGAATAGGGAGGAACTAGCAAACATGTTCGATCATCTAGTCGAATCGTCATCGAATAAAGACGATCTCGCCCGCAAGGGTTCGTTCATTGGTTTAACCGTGGTGGTCTACTCTGCGTTGTTGTTGGCCTTCGCGGTCGGCAGCATCTATATGATCGACGCCCACATGGAAAACCAGAACCTGGAACTTACCACTCTGGTCGCTCCCGTTCCCATTCCGGAACAACCCAAGGAGCAACCCAAAGAACAACCCAAAGAGCAACCAAAAGACGTTTCGCAGGACACGCGTACGCAGTTGCAGACTTCGGTTGATGACACGCGATTGGTACCCAAAGAGACGAGCACGGCTAAAAACACCATTCCCCCGGCGACTACCCGTTCGCGGCAAGGTGATAGCAATGTGGTTGTTCCGCCGCCGTCAGGTCCGATCGGGCCGTCAACGGGTGGCGGTGGTGGTCCAACCGGCCCGGTCGTCGCTGATGACGACGCCCCGCCTGCGCCGCCCAAGCTGCCCGCTCCGCCCAAGACCACGGTATCCGGCGGTGTGCTGAACGGCAAAGCGCTTAGCCTCCCCAAACCGAATTATCCACCTGTCGCTAAGGCAGCCCACGCCGCGGGAACGGTCGTGGTGCAGGTCACTATCGACGAGAATGGAAGCGTCATTTCAGCCGTCGCCGTCAGCGGGCATCCGTTGCTCAAGGCTGCTGCGGTGGGTGCCGCTCGGGGCGCGCGGTTCGCGCCGACCAAACTTTCGGGTGTTCCGGTGAAAGTAACGGGCACTATTTCCTACAATTTCCAGGCGCAGTAGTCGCCGTATCTGGCCCGCATAGCGTGGTGACATTGCTATTTAGCCGGAACTCGAACGCCATTTAAATTTTTGGAGGGTTACGATGACCATTTTGACTAGCTTTCTCGGAACGAAAGCCCTAGGTTTCTTGCTTTTTATTTTGCAAGCAGCGCCGCCTGCGGCGAGCCCGGCCGGCAATGACACGCCGTCCTTCACGATCTTGGAAATGATCAAGCACTTGTCCGGCGTCGCTCTGGTGGTGGTTGGGATCTTGTTGATCATGTCGGTCTATTCGATCGCCATCATGGTCGAGCGCTACTTGACCTACCGTGCCGCGAAACAACAGTCACGGCAATTTGCGCCGCGCGTGGCTCAAGCGTTGAAGAATGACCGCATCGAAGAAGCGATCAACATCAGCGACAAGCACCGTAAATCGCATCTGGCGATGGTCGTTTCGTCGGGACTCCACGAGTTTCGCGCACACGAGCAGTCGAACGAGATCTCGGGCAATGAGATCGAAGCTTCCAAGCGAGCTCTGCAACGCGCGATCGCGATCAAGACGGCCGAATTCAAACGCGGCTTGTCGGGTCTGGCGACGATCGGTTCGACCGCCCCGTTCGTGGGTCTGTTTGGAACGGTGTTTGGTATCATCGGCGCTTTCCAAGGTATGAAGAACGCGGAATCGGCGGGTATCTCGGCGGTGGCCGGTGGTATTTCCGAGGCGCTGTTCACGACCGCGCTGGGTATCGCCGTGGCGGTTCCGGCGGTGTGGTTGTTCAACTACTACACCAGTAAGGTGTCGGGTTTCGTGGTGGAAATGGACAATTCGGCTTCCGAATTGATCGACTATTTCATCAAGAATCGCACCAAACAGTTGAAGCCGTAGTAAGGCCAATCCGGGGAATTGAAGTGTGTGGACGGCCTTCCTTGATCTGGAGTGCCGCCGCATGCGTGCCGGTTACGGCGAGAAGCTGAGGAGATAGATTTATGTCAATGTCAACTGGCAGCGGAGAGGACTTCAACTCTGACATCAATGTCACCCCGATGGTGGACATTATGCTCGTGTTGTTGATCATCTTCATGGTGGTTACGCCGCTGTTGCAACAGGGTGTCACGGTAACGCTCCCCAAAAACATGGACAATCCGGACGTGGACCAAGCGATCATTAAGGAAAGCTCGGTCGTGATATCGCTTTCGGATGACGGCAAGTACTATATCGGCAAAGATGCGTTGGAAAAGGAACAACTCGGTCCGAAGATCAAGCGCATGCTTGAGAACAAATCCGACGCCGACCGCATTGTGTATATGAAAATCGGTGTCCAAGCCGAGTATGCCAAAGTGGTCGAGTTGATCCAGATCATCCGCGACCAAGGTGTGGATAAGGTCGGATTGGTCGCCGATAAGAAAAAGGGCGGAAAGTCGGTGGCTCCGGCTAAGTAGTCCCGGTTTTGCCAAGGTTGAAAAGGATAGCGGGCGCCGGTAATGGCGCGGCGCCCGCCATATCAGTTAGAGGAGTTTGACTATGTCAATGGGTCCCGGAGTGGGCGATGAAGCCGAGCCTTATATCAATGTTACTCCATTGATCGACGTTTTGTTGGTTCTACTTATTATCTTCATGGTCGTGACGCCGTTAAAGCCGGCGCGCTTTGAAGCCAAGATCCCGTCCGAGCCAGATCCGAATCAGGATCTGACCAACTTCAAGCCCAATCCGCTGACCTTGGTGGTTTCCATTGGTTCCGATGGAAAGCTAAAGCTCAACGCGGAAGATATGGGCTCGATCGTTGATGCGGGTCCGCTGGGTAAGCGCCTCGCCGATGTTTTTGCTCAACGTAAGCGTGATGGCGCCTTTCGAATAGGGAGTACTACCGAGATCGAAACAACCGTATTTGTTAAAGCGCCCAAGGCAACGAAATACGGCGAAGTGGTCAAGGTGATCGACGCCATTAAAGGTGCCGGTGGTAGCCCGATCGGCTTGCAGATCGACGATTTACAGTAAATTTTGGATCGATCTAGGCTTGCCCCCGGTGGGTGCCGCGAGCCAGACCGTTCCGGTTAATGGAGTCAGTAACCGATGAAACTCTCTCGAGCCGGGCTTGTTCTCGTGGTCGCGTTGATCGTGTCCACCGCTTCCGGTTGTGCCGTGGTC
>JBDSEC010000163.1:0-5745 GCA_039920205.1 Pyrinomonadaceae bacterium | reverse complement strand
CTTTTCGTAAAGTTGGCTAAAGGGGCTGGCATTGTTCTTGTTGTATTCACCCAAAACCGCATTCGATTCGGTCTTGAACTGGTCTTGACTGTACTTCAGGTTCAAGAACCGGTCGGCCTCCAGTTGCATCACCTGCGGCAGATCGTCCTTGGAAAAGACCTCGTGATAGACCGTACGGTCATCAGAAGTATAGGCGTTCGGGTCCGCGCCGGTCTTCTTTAGGATCGCATCGCGTTGTTCCGACGTGTAGTTCTTACTGCCGCGAAACATTAAATGTTCAAAGAAATGCGCGTAGCCCGATTTGCCCGGCTCGATCTCGTTGCGCGAACCGGTCTGCACCACAATGTACAAAGCAACGAGATTGGGATAATCGGTTGGAACCGTGACCAGCCGCAATCCATTCGGCAGATCATCAACGGTATAAGCGTAGGGGAATGCCTGCTTTTTCTGCTGCGCCATGACCCCCAGGCCAAGTAGAAGCAGCAGCGCGGCGGCCATCATGTATTTCATCGTGAACCGGGCTCCTAATGATCAAATTTGAAGACGTATACGGGAGATGCCGCAATTATACACAATGGTTCGCGCCACCGCGATGAAACCGGTGAGGCCAAGTCGACCGCTCCCCCGGATATTTTTTTGCGCAATTACGTGTCTCTATCGCGTTCAATTCAGGTAGTAACGCATTTTCTTCTTGTTCCCGAGGTTTTGATGAAGTTCATTTTCCTAGCGATCTTAGGACTCTGGTTGACGCCATTTGCCGCCGTGGGACAAGTAACCGTCAAATCGGCTTGTTCGCGCGGTGCGGAACAACCGGCGAACCTAGTCTTAACTATCTGCAAAGAAGAACACGGCATGACTTCGTTTCTGCAGCCGCAACTTTACCTGCGGCTATATTCGGACGGCCGCGCCGAGTACGAAGTTGTGCCGCCCGGCCCCTACGGCGCCGATCAGCGGGTTTTTGTCATGCAATTGAAGCAGTTCCAGGTCACGTTGGACGAGGTTGAAGAGATCCGCGCGTTGGGCCGCATGCCCGATTTTCAGTCGGCGCCCGAGTTCGTTCCTTATTATCAGTTTGGCATGGATGTTTCGATCCAGAAGACGATCGTCTTGGTTGATCAAGGTGCGACGAAGACCATCATTCTGGGTACCGACAACCCGCACGATCGGGACGCTCGCAAGAAATTCCCGTCTTCGCTTTCACTGCTGTTGGAACAAGCTGATCTGATCCGCGAACACGGTATGGGTATTGTGCGGCCCATCCCCGCGATAACTTTTTGTGAACTGATAAAGAATCATGAATACTATTTCGGACGAACGGTAAGTATCTATGCTGACCTAGATCTGAACGGCCAACTGCCGTTTCTGAACGATCCCGAATGCGATAAACCGGAAATGCGCGACCGCAGAACGAAGGAAAAGATCGCCGTCGGATATTTGGTCAAAAAGGGCGAAACTACTACCGCGTTGGAGAATCAAACTAATTCGATCAAGGGACCGCGTTTTGGCGGCCGGGCTCGCGTCTTCATTACCGGTAAGCTGCGGGACGAAACCCAACGCGCCCTGGACTCCTTCCCTTATCGCTTTGAGATCAGCGAGTTCAAGGCGATCGAACCGAGCGTCACGGCATTCGCTGGCGAGTTGAACGAAGGATGGATGTACTTTGACAACTTTACCTATCTGAAGGAGAAGGGCTTGCCGGCGGCGTATAGCACTCGCCTGAAGTTTTTGCCACATCACGCGGCCCGGGTCGAGTTCACCAATGAAGCGAATGTCCCCGCGCTAAGATCCAGTGGAATTCGTGACATTGTCTTTCGCGTTTTAAAGAAAAGCACGCAAAAGATGACCGCCAATCGTTGGAACGATCTGTACACTTGCGAGATCTTGGAATTAACAGTTCACGATTCGCGCTAATGGCCGTAATAGAGATCTAGTAGAAGTGACTTTGTGGTTTGCGGAGGTTTAATGAAGTTCGCTCTTCTGGCTGCATTCATACTGTTGGCGCTACCGAGCATAGGACTGGCCCAAGCGGTTAACTCTAATTCGGTGTGCGTGCCCGGTGAAGGAGCGCAGGCCGCAAAGGGCGCGGTTCTGACTATTTGCACTCACGAATTCGGCATGACGTCGTTTCCGCAGCCGCAGCTTTACTTGCGGATTTTTGCGGACGGTCGCGCCGAATACGAAACGGTGCCGCCGTTCCAGGAGGGCGCGGGATTCGCCAATCAACTCCTCACTAAGAAGGAACTGCGCCTTTCACCGGAGCAGGTGCAGGAGATCATCCGATTGGGATCAGCCAAAGATTTTCAGCAGGCGCCTGCAGCCTATCCGGCATTTCACATTGGTACCGATTCGGGCGTGTCTACTACGATCAGCTTTCGCGATCAGAGCGCCACCAAGACCATAGTCGTGACCAATTTCTCGTGGCGTGATCCGGATAATGGGCGACACTATCCCAGATCCCTTATCATCCTAATGTCACGAATGGAGGTGATCAGAGACAAAGCTGCGGGAACGGTGCGAGCCATTCCGTTCATTACGTTTTGTCAGTTGATAAAGGGCCACGAATTATTATTTGATATGCCGGTTAGCCTCGCCGCCGATATGGAATTGGGTGGAACCAATGAGTTTCTAAACGAGCCGGAATGTGACGAAGCGATCCAAGGCGTCTGGCGCACCACGGAAAGGATCGGGGTGGGCTATCTGGGGCCGGATGATAATTCATCGCCGGCGCTGAAAGCGCAAACGGAGCAGATTCACACGCCTCGGTTCAGTGGCCGAGCGCGGGTTTCCATAACCGGCTTCTTGCGAAATGAATCAAAGCGCACGTCGGATGGATACAAGTATCGTTTTGACATCACTGCCTTCAATAGCATCGATCCGATCGTGTTGCCGTACCGTGGCGAGCTCGAACCGGGTTGGAGCTACTCAGACAGTTTCGACCAGGCGAGTGAAAACAGATTCGATCTTAGCTCGCGTTTAAAGGCACCGTTCCATCATGCAGCGCGGATCGAATGGACCAACTTGGATCAATTCCCCAAGCTCAAGATCAGCGGACGCAAGTACATCGTCTTCCGCGTGGTCTCCAAGCAGACCCAGCCCAGGGGTACCAATCGATGGAATGACGAATATCAATGCGAGATCCTGTTGGTGAAATGGCCCGGCGAATAGATCGATAGACCTAGAGACCGGAATTTTGACCCCTTTGCATTGACACTCTTGGGAGTCGCGCCGTAGTATTCGCGGTAGAAGAAGGCGCCATCAATTGATCGATCCATTGCAACAATTCACCGTTTTTGCGGCGGGGACACCTGGCAGTCCGCTGACCGGCTATTGGCCGATCATGGTCTTTTTGGTGTTCGCGGTGATGTTTCCCGTGCTCCCGATCGTGCTCGGCCGTTTTCTGCGGCCCCTGGTTTACAACAAGACCAAGGCGCGGCCGTATGAATGCGGCATTGACCCCACGACCGAAGCGCACGACCGTTACACGGTGCGTTACTACTTGGTGGCGATGTTGTTTCTGATCTTTGATGTGGAAACGATCTTCCTGTTGCCTTGGGCGATCATCTTCCTGGGCCCGGACTTTTCCTTTACCAAATTCGCGTTGATGGAGATGTTCGTGTTCATTGGCATCTTGGTCGTTGGTTACTACTATGCCTGGCGTAAGGGCGCGCTCGAATGGGCGTAAGGAGCAAATGAGCGACGGATTCCTGCTTACCACCGTGGATTCGATGATCAACTCCGTGCGACGTAATGTCAGCGCGAAGGTGATGGACCTAGGCCCGGTGCGGGACGGCATCAACTGGGGGCGGAAATCTGCTTTGTGGCCGATGACCTTTGGTTTGGCGTGTTGTGCGATCGAGATGATCGCCACCGGCGCCGGCCGGTTCGACATCGATCGCTTTGGCGCGGGCGTGTTTCGCCCGAGTCCACGGCAAAGCGATCTGATCATCGTTGCCGGAACCGTAACCCTGAAGATGGGTGTAGTGGTGCGGCGGATCTACGAACAGATGCCGGAACCCAAATGGGCGATCGCCATGGGCGCATGCGCCTCGACCGGCGGACCGTTTGATTCGTACTCGACCATGCAAGGCGTCGACCGCATTATCCCGGTGGATGTGTATATTCCCGGTTGTCCACCGCGACCGGAAGCGTTGCTGTACGGTTTGATGCGGCTGCAAGACATCATCATGAAGGAGCATCCGTCGGCCTATATTTTTGATGGTGATAATGGGGTGCAGCGGCGAGAACCGTTGTTAGAGGTCGAACCGATCGAAGACCGGACCGTTACGGTGTCGACGTGATCTTTTAGTCGTCAGTGAAAACGACCTTGGCATAAACTTCATCTAAATTTAACTCACACTCGATCGTCGGAAGTCTGATCTTAGATCCAGCCTCTCGTATTTCCCGGTAATGCCATTCCGAACCAGATTCACGAAGGTAATGCTCAATTCGTCGTGCCGTCTGTGAGACGAGAACGTACTCCCTAAAGGATTCGATAGCCTGATAATTTTCGAATTTTCGACCGCGGTCGTATGCTTCGGTCGAACTGGATAGGATCTCGATCAACACGATCGGATTGAGCAACGTGTCGAATTCATCGTCAGCGAATTTCTCTTCGCCGCAGGTCACGATCAGGTCGGGATAGGTATATAGCCCGGTCGACGGAACTTTGACGCGTAGGTCGCCAGAGTAAACGTTACATGTAGCATCTCTCAACTGATTGTCGAGCGAGGTAGACAAATTTGTCGCGATGCGTGCGTGCGCACGTCTGACGCCCGTCATCGCGAACACCTCGCCGTTAAAGAATTCGTGTTTGAATTCGGACTGGCGTTCAAACGCGAGATACTCTTCTTCGGTCAAGAATGTTTTCGGATTCGAAACCATATATCACCGCATCGGTTCAATGCCGCCAGTTTAACGGAATCACGGCCTAGGCCGCAACGGCTTCCGCCTTCAGTTTCTCGGATTGATCGTGACTGATCAAAGCATTAATGATCTCGTCCAACTGACCTTCCATGACCAGGTTTAACTGGTGAATGGTCAGGCCGATGCGGTGATCGGTAACGCGATTCTCCTTGAAATTGTAAGTGCGGATCTTTTCCGAACGATCGCCGCTGCCGACCATCGATTTCCGTTCCGAGGCGAGGGCGTCGTGCTGTTTCCGCTCTTCTAATTCCTGTAGCCGCGCGCGCAGAACACGCATACCTTTTTCACGATTCTTGATCTGTGACTTTTCGTCCTGCATCGACACGACTAGCCCGCTCGGGATATGCGTCAGTCGCACGGCCGAGTAGGTAGTGTTCACGCTTTGCCCGCCGGGTCCCGATGAACAGAAGGTGTCGATCCGCAGATCATTTTGATCAATCTTTACGTCCACTTCTTCAGCTTCCGGCAGTACCGCGACCGTAATTGCCGAAGTGTGAATGCGTCCGCTGGTCTCGGTTTGCGGAACCCGCTGCACCCGGTGAACGCCCGATTCGTGTTTCATCTTGGAATAGACCTTATCGCCTTCGATCAAGGCGGTGGCTTCCTTCATCCCGCCGATGCCCGACTCCGAGATGTCCAACACTTCCATCCGCCACCCCTGCTTTTCGGCGAAGCGCGTGTACATCCGGAGCATCTCCGCGGCAAACAACGAAGCCTCGTCGCCACCGGTACCGGCGCGAATTTCGACGATGACGTTCTTTTCGTCGTTCGGATCGGTCGGCAGCAGCATCACTTTGATGGCTTCGTCACCCGCCGCGATCC
>JBDSEC010000162.1:0-6713 GCA_039920205.1 Pyrinomonadaceae bacterium | reverse complement strand
GGGAAGGCTAAAACTATCCGGACCCAATAGCTTAATAAAGTACCCGCACGGGCAAAGTAGAAAAGGCCGAACCTATACCACTGGAAAGTCCGCCCGTGGCCAAGCCGAGCATCGTCTGACCAATACGTTCCTTGGAAAAGGCGCTGGCTTCGCCGACTTCGACAATATCGTAAGCCTGCAATTCAATATCTTTCTGTTGCTGCTTTTGGATGGCTTCGAAATTCACCACGATCGTCTCGCGATCGCTGGAATTTGGTTTCAAACGGCGAATCGTAACTTCGCGTTTCTTGGCTTCCTTACGAACCCCGCCAACCATAGCCAGCGCTTGCGTCAGGGAAAGGTGTTCGCGTAAACGCACTCCCTGTGGCGACAGAACGGATCCGGTAATATAAATTGGTGGCGCCTCGGGCACAATGACAATATCACCCGGGTTAACGTAGGGATTGGCTTCAGGCCGGCCCGCTGCCAGATCGTCCAGATCGTAAGCTGAAAAGTCGTCTTCGGAGATCGTGGCCACCGTGTTTGGTGCGGGCTCCGGCCCACCTTCGCTACAGAGCAGAGGTTCCGTGTGCTTGACCATTACCGTGTTTCCGGCCTGATCCTTCACCACGCCGCCAGAAAAGGCCAGGATGTCCAGCAAACGCACGCGGCGCTGCATCTGGATCCGCTGGGGGACGCGTACGGCTCCAAAAACGACGGCGGGTGGCCGGCTGCGGCGTTCCTTAATACGTACGCTGACTTGCGGATTGCGGATGAACTTTGCCAAACCGATGACGATGTCGTCACGCACGGCATGGTCGGTCCGGCACTTTGCAACAATGGGCGTTTCCACAAAAGGGAATTCGATATTGCCGTCATCCCGGACCTCGAGTTCCGTATCCAACTGCGGTTCGCCAAAAACCTTGATCGCCAGAATGTCGCCCGGGCCTAGCAAGTAGCCGCGCACACCCATCATGTCCAACGAACCGGTATCGGATGGCACGGACGGTGGAGTCGATGGTGGAGGCGTGGTCCCTTCCTGCGCGTTGCCGACCAAGGCAAAAACGATCACAAGTGCAAGCGGGAGTATGGATGAGCTAATTCTTTTCATGGTAAAACCAAATTCTTCGAGGTCGGTCAGCTGGCATTGCACATCAACGCTTCGGCCTAAGAGTAACGCATGGACTAAACGCGTTCAAGCTTTTACCACGCTTTGCTTTCGCGATCATCGCTGCGTGACATAGCGCGCGTTTTCCTAAGAATACTAATTAGAAATAGTCTATTTATCTATAGTAGTAGTAATAGGGCCTGTGGATATGTGGAAAAGCGACATAAACGATGGAATTAAACGAGTTATTTTCCACAGCGCCTGTGAGTATAGCTGTGGATAACCGGAGGTTTCTGTGGATAACTTCAATGGGGCACGAGGTTTTCCTCTTTATCCACAGGTTTTCATCAGTAGGGCCTGTGGATACGGTGGAAATGATTTTGTAAGTCTTGACAGCAAGAGGGTTAGTTGAAATTGGGGTGTGGATAACATGGAGCATCTAAAGGCTTCGATCTGGATGCGCCTGCCGTTATCAAGAGCTAGTTACCCTGTACAACATTGAACCAGAGTCTCGCCGAAAATCATGCACAACCAGCGCAATCATGATCTTAAGCCGGGAGCGCGGGCACCTTGCCCGCAATGTTGAGGAAGTTGCTAGTTCCAAATAACCAATCTTCAACCGCAACACCTTCGCCCGCTGCGCAGGCGACCGACAAGATGTCCGCGACCTCGTCGATTGGCTGAAAAGGATTAGGCACCTTCACTGATTTGTTTTGCTGAACCGTTTGGCTTCAGCATCCATATCCGCTTTACCGGGCTTCATTGAAAATATCAATACACGAAAGCGGAATGTGACGGATCGTTTCGGCTCCAACGTAAATTTTAGTTCGCGGATAGGAGACTCCTTTTTCTCCGTTGAAAACGCTTTCTGGCCTAGCGGGTTAGCTGCGAATAGCCCATATCCGCGCGTAAACCAATAGGTCGGGTAACCCGGGTTTTGCGGGTGATCGAGAATTGCAAGCGTTACAGTTTCTTGCCCGATCTTGCCGGTGAGCATCGCCCAACGGCCCCTAGTCCCCCACACTTCATCGCCGGTCAAGCCCTCACTGCTTCGGAACTCACCCGTAACCCCCGTGTTATCGAGCACCGCCTGTTCCGAGGGTTTTCCGTTCCCGTCCGTCAGCAGGATCGGCTCCTTAGCGGTTTGTTCGAGATCACGAGCAACGCGAAAACCGATCAACCCTTCCTTGTTGTCGTTAAAGACCACTCTTTGGTCGAGTGACGTCAGCGTCGTTATCCGGTCGATGACGCGCGAGTTTTTGCTTCCTGCGAAGATAAACTTGGTCACTTCGCGTAAAACTATTTTGCCGTCCGGCAATGCCCAATCCATTTCGACCACAAGTTCGCCGCGGGTCTTGCCCGGCACCGCTTTGACGATCCGGCGATGATAGATCGTGCCCATTTTCGCCGCTTCCTCTTTCGGGCGATGGAGCGAGTTGTTCCAAAAATCGACCCCGTTCACATCACCGTAATTGAACCACAGCCCGATCTGGTGTGGATGATCGATGCTTTCCCCGGCCCGCGGTTCAAACGGGTATCCGCGGGTCACTATCGCACCGTTCGCGGTCCTTACCGGGAAAAGGACCGGTTTCTTAAGCTCCGCCGGCCACAGGTACGACGTGAACGGTTTACCGTCAACTAGGACATCGACCCGGTGAGCATTGTCATGCCTCACGAATTCAACGCGTTTCGTCTGCGCGACAACCGTAGGGGAAAACCAGGTCGCGCAAAGGGCCAAACCGAGGAAAAGCCGTCTCAAGTCAAACACAATGAAAAACCTCGTCCAAAGTTTTCAATACGGGACGATTATCCTCATTTGACAGCATAATGTCTTTAATAAGCGCCCACTACCTAACAGTTCGCCCGGGCCGGGTTGGGGCGAATGGCGCGTGACCGGAAATGTACGGTCAAATGATTGGGAGGCACCTGACGAATTGGGGCTTGAGCCAACTACTTACACAACCCATCCATCAGATCGCTGATAACGCGGTGGAGGTTGCCGTCGCGCAGGACCAGGGAGTCGATCTTGTCGACCGAGTGGATGACGGTAGTGTGGTGCTTGCCGCCGAATTCACGGCCGATCTCCGGGAAGCTGCATTTGGTCAGGCGTTTGCACAAATACATCGCGACCTGTCGGGGAACAGCGATCTGGCGAGCGTTGTTCTTTGACTTTAACTCGTCGACGCGCATGCGGTAGTGGCCGGCCACAGCCTGTTGGATCTGTTCGATGGTGATCCCGGCCGGGCGGTCATCCTCGGCAATATTGCGGATGGCGTCTTGTGCCAGCATCTTCGAGATGGGAAGGCCACGCAATGATGCGATGGCCACCAAACGGATCAAGGAACCCTCTAATTCGCGGATATTGCTCTTTACTTTGCTGGCAATATAGAACGCCACGTCATCGGGAAGGGTGACGCCGTCTAGGTCCGCTTTCCTTTTTAAAATGGCAACTTTCGTTTCCAGGTCAGGTGGCTCAATATCGGCGATCAAACCCCATTCAAATCGCGAATGCAGCCGTTCTTCCAGGGTCGGGATCTCGCGCGGCGGGCAATCGGAACTGATCACGATCTGTTTTTGCCGGTCGTAAAGCGCATTGAAGGTATGAAAGAACTCTTCCTGCGTGCGTTCCTTGCCCGCCATGAACTGGATATCATCAACCATCAATACATCGATCGACCGGTATTTCTCACGAAATGCCTGGGTCTTGTCGTAACGGATGGCATTGATCAGTTCGTTCATGAACTTTTCCGCCGAAATGTAGGTGATCCGTAGATGCGGGTTACGTTCCGAGATAGCATGTCCCGCCGCGTGCATTAAGTGGGTCTTGCCCAGTCCCACACCGCCGTAAATATAGAGCGGGTTGTAGGTGGTGCCGGGCGATTCGGCCACCGCCAACGTCGCCGCGTGGGCAAACTGGTTGCACGAGCCAACTACAAACGTTTGAAATGAATACTTGGGGTTTAGCGCGAGATCAATCTGCTCGTTCCCGGATCGATGCACTTGGGCTTGCTGAAGCAGCGCGGGTTCGGCCTGTTCCAACAATGTGAACAGGTTCGGCGTAGATAACGGGTCGTTATAGGTCCGCTCGGCTTTTGCCGGGGCCGGTTCGATCGGGGTGGGGATCGCGGGCGCCGCTACCGTTTCGATGTCCTCCACATTCCATTCGATCTGATAATGGGAAAGATTCAGTTCGGCCAACGCTTCGCGCATTACCTGCGAAAAAGACGACGTGACCCACTCGCGGATAACCTGATTTGGCGCACGCAGGGTTAGTTTACGCTGCGCTTCGTCAATGCCGTCAAATTCGAGCGGGCTGATCCAGGTCGCAAAAGTTTGCGGGTTTAAACGCCGTTCGACGGCCCCTAATAATTCCGGCCAAATTCCCGTTTCGATCACCGCACTCATGCTGCACCAGCTCTCTTTTTATTTGACTTTTGTGACGCGAAAAAAAATGCGCCAAAATCTGAACAATACCAATTCCAACCGGCGTTTATTTCGCCGCTCGTTCACTTAAATTTAACTCTTTGGTAATCCGTTGGAACCTATTGGAAACTAACCCCTTTGTCCACCGTTCGAAACTCGTCAAAACGGGTTTTCCACAGCCTTTTCCACAGGGCTGTGGAAAAGACCACGCGAAGTTAAAGTACTGCTTTAAGTATTTATAAATCAACAACTTACAAGTAGTAAGTGCTTGTACCGGGAGACGGAGACTAGCATAAACCAAACCGCGGAGCAAGGAGAAATCCACAGGTCTTGTTTCGCCTAATGTTTACCGTGAAAAGTGTGTGCCGAGGGTGAAATGACCTGCCGCGAGCGGCTTTTGAGGAAAAAATTGTAACATCTTCAAGAGGGGACGATCAGCGGCTTAACTTTGCGTGCAAATTGGAAGGAAAATCGGTCGCGGCGCAGTATTTCTTTTCGATTTAATGCGAAGGTTTCCAGATGATCGGTGGGACCATGAATAGTTGAAAAACCGGCGATATATCCCGCCGCCTGGACGGCCTGGCGAGCGTTCTGGTTGTTGTGTCCACCGGGATAGGCAAACACCCGGCAGGGCTTATCCAGCAGCGATTCTATTTGGACCTTGGATTCCTCGGCCTCGACTTTCAGATCCGCTACCGAGAGCTGGTGCATTAGTCGGTGCGTCAGCGAATGTGAGCCGAATTCGATCCCCGCGGCAGACATTTCCCGGATCTGTTGCAAGGTCAGATGTGGGTGCGGACTCTCACCTTCGGATTGCGCATTGAGGGCCGAGGTACCGATAACCGAGGGGATCAGGAAGATAGTGGCCGGTATCCCGTATTTCTTTAGCACGGGAAACGCATTCGTGTAATTGTCCATCCAGCCGTCATCAAAGCTGACCGCGATCCCGTTCGGGGGAAAGACCCCATTCTGCAAGTAATATTCAGCCAGCGTCGCCGCGGGATAGAAATCGTAGCCCTGCCGCTTTAACCAACCCATTTGCCGGTCGAACCGTTTGGCGGGCGTGTATCCGCCGCGTATCTTGGCATCCGCCGGCGGAAAGTCGATCTTGTGATAAAAGAGAATTGGCCCGTGCATTGATAGTTACTACCGTTCAGATGTTTGGCTCTTCAAAGATGCTGACGTCCGAATCGCCACGCGTCAAGAACCAATTGTCTAAGTTGAACATAAGTTCTTGATCCGAAAGCGTACCGACCATAAAGGGTGGCGCATTCTTTATCCGCCAAAACCCATGCCGCTCGAACGCGCGTTCGAGCCTTTTATCCAGAACATCGATAACCAAACCGCCAACGTGGCGCACCATCACGAATTTCAGGGCCGCCTTGATCAATCCATCGATCACGGGTTCCGGATCCTTCGCACGATAGCAAATGTCGGTGATCGCGGCTTTGTTCGGGACCCCGCCGGGGCCGGGTTTACGAACAAACAGAACGACATATCCACAAAGACGATCGCCTTCGTAGTACCCGAGCACGTCGAACTTCTTTCCCGGCTGTTGGCGGTACTGCCAATCCAGAAACCGCGAACTTCTGATGATGGCGCAAGGCCATTGGGTTGACGCGTCTTGCCAAAGCTGGTCGAAAGATTCGTCGAATTCCTTGATTTCTCTTACTTCGGCATTGGCAGGCGGAGCCAGATCCCTCAGTCGCGGGCGAAGGGGGGCAAATGCAAAGTTAGCCAATCCGCGCACCGGCCCGAGGCGGGCAATCTCTTTGGTCGAATCGCCCGGGTACAGCAGCTTGTGATAGCGGCGAATGAACCCGCGGTCGCTAAGCCCCTGGCTGCGCAGCACCGGCCCGGACTGTTCGTTGTATCCCAGGACGATCATCGTCGTGCTATAGGTTTCGCGGGCCGGGATCATCAAGCGCTTTCCCAACCCCTGTCCGCGATACTCCGGCAATACGATGAAATCAATGATCCAGAGCGCCCGGCGTACGTTCTCGTTGACCTTGATATCCACCGGGATCGTCGCCATCTGGCCGACGACCGTTTCGCCATCCTTCACGATCCACAGCGGAATATTTCCCGGTTCAGCATAGGGATTCTCCAAAAAATGCCAGGCCCAAAACGCCGGGTCTCCCTTCAGAGCCTCGCCCGGATATGCTTGGGGTAGAAACGCCAAGACCGCCTCTCGATCGGACAT
>JBDSEC010000161.1:0-3742 GCA_039920205.1 Pyrinomonadaceae bacterium | reverse complement strand
AAAACCTCGGCCACCGTCGTAAGAATGGCGATCGCGGCGACCTTGCCTTTCTTTGGTTTCCAGACGAACGGTGAATGGAATCTCACCTCATCAGCCAAGATCTCTTCCAAAATATCTGGCCGCGGGTCGGCAACAAACTCGTGCCAGCGTTCTAATACCTGTTCAATCGTCATAAAGTCGAAGACTCGCAAAGGAGAAAAGCTTGAATCGCAGAATTCACGAGACGCCCGGTAACTCGCGGCTGTCCAGCGACCGCGTAGTGTGTTCCGTAACACTCGGAACCAACACTGGTTCACGCTCCAGCGGCGGCTCGTAACCGATCGGCCTGGTCTTAGCGTCCGACAACATTGGCGTTCGACTTACGCCGTCAATCGTCGTTGATCCTTTTGGCATGGTCGATTCCAACCTCTTGGAAGAAATGCGAGAAAGTGGCAGCACCATCGCGGTAAGTAAGCGCAAAGCACCGATAAGAAAACCGATAAGGATCGTTAGCTCGCCGATCAAGCCCGAAAAACCATATTCCCGGCCCAGAACCTTCAACACTCCGCCGAACATCAAACTGCAAATAATAATGGCCAGACCCTGCACGAAACGCCGGACCGCCTTCGCTCGGATGCCGTCGCGGGTGATCTGCGAGGTGAGTTCGCCACCGTTCGCCATCAGGTCCTTGACGCCGTGCAACGGAAATCCGCAACGCGAACAGAACTTGAGTTCTAGATTGGTCTGCGCCTGACTACATTGGGGACAAAACATGGAAGCAACCTTCCCTTCAATTGGTTAAGTATTTGATTGCCCGCGGGCCCCGTAAGGTTCAAAGTGGACGATCATACCGGCTTCTATTCAAGATTTCGCGTCGTGTTTTCCGTAACGCTGGGGACCGGCACGGGCACGCGCCTTTCCTGCGATCGCGCTTCATTAACCGTGATCGGGCGGGTTTGCGCTGCCGGCAAGGCGCCCATCGCGGTTCCGCCCGCGACCTCAGCCGGGACCTTTTTCATTTTCTTAGGTAGGCGTGGAGCGGGAAACACGGTCGCCGAAACGATACGCATTATCCCTCCAAATACCCCAAAGAGTGCGATAAGCTCGCTAGTGTAGCGGGGAAACTGCAGTTCGCGCGCTAGGACTTCGAATAGTCCGGCGATAAGACAACTGAAAATGATAATAAAGACGCCCTGGCGAATTCCACTTTTTATTGGAGAACGTTGGTAACTAGCTGGATCAGCAACTTGACCCTGGTTATCTAGCAATACCCTCATTCCATCCAGAGGAAATCCACAGCGCGAACAAAACTTCAGCTTCTGGTTTACTTGCTCTTGGCTACATTGCGGACAAAACATGAGTGGTAACTTCTCTCGCTTAACGGGTCGCTACTCAAATTAACGCTTTACCACCCGATAAAGTTCAGAACCACCGGCAAAACCCTAAAAAGGCCACAAGGCGCGCCGAGCCAGGGTCGGTTTCAGGTCCACATAGCCCTGTTCGCCGGCGACCAATTCACCCAATACCTTACGGATCCCCGGATGAATGCGCGCAAATTGAATCATGCGGTCGGTAAAGGCCGCGCCCATGAAAGGCCCGTAAAACTTTCGCCGCATTTGCGCGGCGCGGCGAAGCTCGGCGCCAAAATCCTGACGCCACCGCGCTTCGTAATTTTCGGGTTGATCCGCGAGATAACATTCGGCGAACAGCTCCGCGCTGCGCAAAGCGTAGTAAATGCCTTCGCCCGTAACGGGGTCCGCAAATCCGGCGGCGTCGCCAAGCAAGGCCCAACCGGGGCCACTGGCTTTCCGCGTGTCCCAAGTTTCCGGTGTGAGCCCCGGAATGCGCGCCGCATAGCGTTCGGCCGTCTGCTTAAGTTCTATCGTGATAGCATGATCCGCCGCGTCGCGGTTGCCGTTTCGTTTCCAGAGATTGACATTCGGATCCTCGCGTTGCCGGTAATAGCCAACCATGAAATCCCACATCATCTTGTCCAGTGCCGCGTGGTCGAACGCGTCCTGCGTGGTCGCGATCCCGAATGAAATATGGTCCGGACGGGGAAACGACCAAGCGTATCCCGCCCAGCCAGGTAGGAAAGCTATCACGGTCGGCGCTTGGCCGTTGCGCGGCAGAGGCGCTCGGTAACCGAAGGCAACCTCCATCTCGGAATTAGCCAGCGGGCCAGACAAGAGTTTCGCGATGCGGCTATTGGCGCCATCGGCCGCCACCAGCATCGGCGCGGAAAAGGTAGTGCCGTCGGAACTACGGAGAGTCCAAAGCGTTTCGCCCTCGGCGCGGGGAGTAAAGGAGACCCGACCCGGTATAACCTGAGCTCCCGCGTTTCGCGCACGATCGCGAAGATAACCGTCGAACGTACTGCGCGAATAGATCGCGAACGGCTCTTCCAATTTCATGTTCAGACGTTTTCCGACCGGTGAATACATTTCCAGATCGTGGATCACTCGACCGGTGGCTTCCAAAAGAAATGGCCAGGCTTTCAGGGCTTTCGACGTAACCCCGCCGCCACAGGCCTTCGGGTCACCCGGCGGGCGGCCATCGAACAGGGCGACGCTCCGCCCGGCCGCGGCCAATCGCTCAGCCGCCAACGAACCTGCCGGACCCGCGCCGACGATCATGATGTCGAAATTATGTGCAGTCAAAATATTCCGGCTGTCGAGAACATCAAAAATGTTCTAAGTTCCCTGGCGTCAAAGACGCCGTCCGAAAATAGCCAGATGTGAAACGTCCGGTAAATCAAAACATGTCCGCGCACTGAAGGTGCGCCACATTTCCACCGCGCAACGATCTTCGCGCGTCTTCAACGCGCAGCCCATTTACGGAATTGACCAGACGTTTCACATCTGGCTATTTTCTTATGGCGTCTTCGACGCAAGTGAATCCGCGGGGCGGATTGCCGCTAACAAACGCAGTTCTATCTCCATCCTAACGCAAGTCGACAGAGTTGCTAGATTTCACCAAAGGTACTTTTCATCGTAGGCAATCCCGCTTAGATTCAGCAACTCAAGATATTCTTCTTTAAACGATACCTTTCGATGATGTTCCACTTGGTTCATGACATACCGTTTCACGCCCTCAACGGCTAAGGGGCTGACCGAAAACGCAGCGTAACCCTTTTGCCAATCAAACTTCTTTTGCAGCTCCTGGTGCACCCAAGCGGAAGAGTCCGCTTTTAGATCGCGAACGAAATAGTCCAGCCGGTGAGTGGACTTCAGTCCAACAAGCGCATGAACGTGATCCTCAACTCCACTAATCGCTAAGGGAACGGCATTCATGCCCTTAACAATGCCACCAAGATACCCATGAAGCCGATCCCGCCAATCAGTTCTGATCAGCGGTAGTCGATCCTTGGTGGAGTAAATGATGTGAACCGTTAAACTAATGTGAGCGGATGGCATGATGAATGATGCCCTCCTTGAGCGATTGGATTGGAGATTTCATTTTCTTTGGCGTCGAAGACGCCTCACGAAAATAGCCAGACGTGAAACGTCTGGGAAAACCAAATTGTGCGCGCACTGAAGGTGCGCCACTTCGTCCACGGCAACTATCTTCGCGCGTCTTCAACGCGCAGCCCATTTACGGAATTGACCAGACGTTTCACATCTGGCTATTTTCTTACGGCGTCTACTATCTTGCCAAATGGCATACCGCCCATTATAACCACCGGATGGTGGAAGGAGGTATGTCTATGGGAATCCGTAATGTAAAGCGTCAGGAACTCCAGCGGCTCGAAGCAAAGACGCTC
>JBDSEC010000160.1:0-4667 GCA_039920205.1 Pyrinomonadaceae bacterium | reverse complement strand
CTACTTAGCATCCTTTTGCTCGGGCGTTTTTTCTTTTGATCAGGTCCGTTCTCACTAAGATCGAAGCGCTCGGCTTGGTTTTAAGGGGTCGCGTCGGACTCCGCGCTTGTTCTGGATACTTCTTTCCTTCCTTAATCTACCTATTTGTTTTGTTGGCGCTGGTATTTCTGTCCGCCCCAAGTTTTGCGCAAAGTGCCTCGCCAACGCCGACGCCGCAAGAAGTCGAAAATGGCGACGTGATTTCGGGATCTGATGCGCTTTTGCTGTCGGTGCCAGTGTTCGTCACCGACCAAAAGGGGCGACAGGCGACCGGATTGACCGCGGCGGATCTTGTCGTTATCGACAATGGCAGAGTGCGCGATATCGCGTTCTTTGGGGCCCAGGCGCGGCCGGTCGATATCGTTTTTGCATTAGACGATTCAGGCAGTATTCGCGACGTGATCGCCCAGCAACAGGCGACTGCGCTGGACCTGCTGCGAAGATTTGATCAGCCGTCGCAGATGGCATTGATCCGCTTCAGCCAGGAGTCACGACTGGCAGTTCCCTTCACGGGTGAGTTGAAACTTCTTCGTTCGGAATTCGCGCGTTCCGCGGCCGGACAAACACGTACGGCCATCTTCGATGCCGCTCTGGTTGCGGTCAAGGCTTTTGGTGATTTGAAGTCAAATTCGGCGGAACGCCGCCGTTTGGTCATTTTGCTTAGTGACGGCCTAGACACGGCTAGCACGGTAAAACCGCGGGACGTCATCGCGGCCGCACGTGAGGCAGGCGTAAGCTTTTACGTCATCCATTTACCACTTTATACCGTCCGCGGAAACTCGCTGGTTACGCGGCCGGTCGCAAAGGGATTCAAGGATTTGGCCACCCAAACCGGTGGTCTTTACCTAGCCGGTCCTAATGCCCGCGCAGCCCTGTCCGGGCCTTCGGCGATCGACCTCGCGCCCGTCTTCCAGTCCATCGCCAACGACATAAACGGGCGGTATGACCTGGCTTATTACCTGGATCCAAGCACGGACGTTAAAGGGACCCACCATCTGGAAGTTAGATGTATCGCGAAAACCTGTCGGGACCTGTTACTACGTATCATGCGTCCCGATTTCATTTGGGACGGGAACGTTCAACCTAACGGGTCCTCGATCACACCTTAGATTGATTTTCGTATGCATCCATCGCTGGAATTGTCCGCGAACTTCAACCGCAATAGATCGAACACTCCCGGGTTGTTTCACTTGCCGCATAAACAAAATTAACTTCATAGTTGAATCAGTAGGATTGGTTCGAACTCGAAGCCCTGAAAGGGCAGAAGTCGACCGCCCAACGCATCGCGCTGGGTGAGATCATTTGCCGGCTAGCCCTGACCGGGCGAAACAAATCCGCGAATTCCTATTCCGCCCTTTAAGGGCTTCCCTCCTTTTGTCTTTCCACGGATAGTTGCCCCCGGCGACTGAACTTAGCCTTCTTCAGTGCATCGCCGTGAAAACGCCTGGCCGACCTCGGAACACGCCTTCAGCGCAGCCTTCAAAACCGACGGCGGTGGGTAATTTGCCCCCGACCTTGAGGCTACATGACCAAGTGTAGGCTTTGATATAGAATGGCTATTACATATTAGAAAGGTTCTATTGAATTCGCGGTTGTCTGTTCGAAGTTAGGGAGACGTTAAGTTGAAGGCGACCAACCGATCCCGCGCGAACTGATTCCACCAATATAGATCATGGCAAAACCAACAAACGAAGCAACTACCACGGATCTGGTCAAGATCAATCGGGCGCTGATCAGCGTCTCGGACAAAGCCGGGATTTTGGAATTTGCCCGGACACTAAGTAGTCTCGGAGTTGAGATCCTAAGTACCGGCGGCACCTCGGCGGTGCTGCGCGAAGCCGGCATTACCGTGCGCGACATTTCAGATCTCACGGGTTTTCCGGAAATGCTGGATGGCCGGGTCAAGACCCTGCATCCCAAGGTCCACGGCGGCCTGTTAGCACGGCGCGACGAACCGTCGCATGTTGCGGCGATGGAGGAACACGAGATATCGCCGATCGATCTGGTCTGTGTAAACCTTTATCCATTTGAAGAAACGGTCTCGGCCGGGGACGCGACCTTGGACGAAGCGACGGAGCAGATCGACATCGGCGGGCCTGCCATGATCCGTTCGGCGGCCAAGAATTGGCGCCACGTTGCGGTGGTCACCACCCCTTACCTTTACGATCGACTGACCCAAGAACTGACCGATAACAACGGTGCGTTGACGGGCGAGACCCGCCGGCAACTGGCCCAACTCGCTTTCATGCGCACGGCGTTCTATGACACAGCGGTGTTTGGTTATTTGCAATCGCTGCCGGACGCCGAGGATGCCGACGAGGTGTTTGTCGAAGCCGCCGTCGCCATGACCGAAGAGTTGGAAACGCACATGGCGCGTTTGGGATTTGATGACGAGGAAGATGAGTTCTCGCTCGAGGACGAATTTGACGATGACGAAGTTGCTGACGGATCTGAATGGGCGATCGGCAATGGTCACGCAGAACCGGACGGGGCGTTCTTCCCCGACTTTGAAACCATCGATGGGCTGAAGTCCGACGACCTGCGCTACGGTGAGAACCCTCATCAGCAAGCCGCCATTTATTTCACCGGCGAAGATCCGGAAAATCCCGACGGTATCGCCGGCGCCAGGCTACTGCACGGTAAGGCGATGTCTTTTAACAATTATGTTGATGCTGACGCAGCTTGGAATCTGGTCGATGAATTTGACGAACCCGCGTGCGCGATCATCAAACACACCAACCCGGCCGGCGTCGCGATCGGCGGGACGTTGGAGGAAGCCTATCGCAAAGCCTTGGCGACCGATCCAGTTTCGGCTTTTGGCGGGGTGATCGCTTTTAATTTTCCCGTGGATGCCGCAACGGCACAAGCAGTCAGCGAGATCTTTACCGAAGTGATCGTGGCGCCGGAATTTAAGGCTTCGGCGATGGAGATCCTGACCGCGAAGAAGAACCTGCGACTGTTGGAGATCGACGCCGATTCGGTCCCGGCCGAGGTCGAGATCAAGCATATTTCGGGCGGCATGTTGATCCAGACCGTAGATGACCTGGACGTCGACCCCGACGGACTAAGGATCGTGACCGAGCGCAAACCGACGGGCGAAGAACTGGAATCCCTACTCTTTGCTTGGACCGTTTGTAAACACGTAAAATCGAACGCGATCGTTTACGCGCGTGGCGATCAAACGGTGGGCGTCGGCGCGGGACAAATGTCGCGGGTCGATTCGGTCAAACTGGGCGGAATGCGTGCGCAACTTCCCATCGCCGGAACCGTTCTGGCATCGGATGCGTTTTTCCCGTTCCGTGATGGCATCGACGAAGCGGCGAAATTTGGCATCACCGCGGTCATTCAACCGGGTGGTTCGGTGCGCGACGACGAAGTGATCGCCGCCGCCAATGAACACGGCTTGGCCATGGTATTTACCGGGATTCGGCATTTCAAGCACTGAGGGTAAACGTCAAGCATCGACGGGAAACGGTGCTTGCTAGACATTTCGACTGGCTTTCTTATAATCAACGCCATTCTTCCCGCATTTAGCAAGATCAAGGAATAACCCATGGAAGAGCAAGAACCCGCCAATATTGGCGACACCACAGATTCGATCCGCTGCCGCTATTGTGGCCAGCGCAACCAGATCCGGCCCGTCGGCGGCGACCCGAAGTGCGGCCGCTGCCGTTTGCCCCTATCTGATGCGCCGCATCGTAAATTCGCCGCTTTGGATAAGCACGAATACATTCATCCGTCCGACAGCCGCGCGTTGGCCGCATTGCGGACCATTCCGGGCATCGATTCGGCGTTGAAGAAACTGCTGTCGGTCACCGGCGAATCGGCGATCCGCGTTATCTTTACCGCCAGTGCGGTAAAGGTCACGCCGTATCAATGCCCGGACCTTTACGCCAAGCTACAGGTCGCCTGCACTACCTTGGGCGTGGACATGCCCGATCTGTTCGTGCAGCAGAATCCGATCGTTAACGCCTTCACCGGCGGCGTGGAAAAACCGGTCATCGTGTTACATTCCGCGCTGATCGAACGTTTGAACGATGAAGAGACCCTGGCCGTATTGGCCCACGAGGTCGGTCATATTCATGCCGAACACGTGCTCTATTTGACCGCCGCGCGATTGATCGAGGCGCTGGCCAATGTGGCGCTGGCGGCCGCGCCGATCACCGGTATTGTTACGCAGATCTTGTCGGGCACAATGCGCGCGGCCTTGTTGGCCTGGGCGCGCCGAGCCGAGCTTTCCTGTGACCGCGCGGCTTTGCTGGTCACCCAAGATCATCATGTCATCGGCCACACGATGATGAAGTTGGCCGGCGGCACGTTCGCCTCCAAGATGGATTACGAACAGTTCTTGGTACAGGCGCGCGAGTTTCAGAAGAATTACGACGAAAAAGCCCTGGATCGTTTCTGGGCCGACATTATTACTTCCGGTTTGTCGCATCCGTTTCCGGTTTGGCGGGTTTCCGAAATTTTACAGTGGGTAGAGAGCGGCGATTATCAGCGAGTGCTGGACGGCCAACCCAGAAGTGCGGCAGCATAAGCAGTCAATAGGTTTTAGGCAACTGACGGAGCGACCCGGGGTGCGTGATATCCGAAACGCACCCCGGGCCGGTTCGCGCAGTTAACCGTGC
>JBDSEC010000159.1:0-11423 GCA_039920205.1 Pyrinomonadaceae bacterium | reverse complement strand
CATTCTTTTTGACGACATACCGCCGCCATTTCCGTGATCACCAAGAACCGTGCCCGCTCGAGCATTCGCTGGTCGCGAAACGAAAGCGGTTTAACGCGGTTCAGGTAAGTCAAGGTTTTCAACACTTCGGCGACTTCGAAAACATCGCCGGTGCGCATCTTCTCGGAAAAATCTTTAAAGCGATCCTTCCAATCAATGGGCGGGGTCGTGAAATCATCAGCCAAGGTTTTGAACAATAATTCGCATTCACCCGTTGTGATCGGCATGCGCAGCCCCACCTCGCCGGCGTTTGAAACCGGAATGTGGACTACCGAATTGGTTGTTGCAAAACGAAGAGTATAGAAAGGCAGCGAGGTTGTTCCCACCTGTTTCTGCTCGATCTGTTCGATGATCCCGATCCCGTGATTTGGGTAAACGACTTTCTGGCCGAGTTTAAAACCCACCATCCACCTCCATCACCAAAAGAAATCAGTCCTGTCTTCAAGCACAAAGGACTGCTAAAGCCCCCCTGGCGCCGAAATCCATTATTAGGTTTTCGTAGTTAGTAACAAAAGTGTAACAAGCACTGAATTCCTGAGTCAAGGATTTTGCCGACCGTAAACCTGGTTTTCTTGTATATTTTCAGGCGTTATTTGCTCAAAAAAATTCGCTGGATCGCGTTTGTCAAGCGGAACAGTCCCGTCGCCTTTGTTCCCGGGAACGCGGACGGACCAACCGAACCCCGCGTGCAGACATCGGGCGAAGGAGTTCGTTTGCCCGTCATGCCGTGCTGGCCAGCGGTGACGGTCAGTTGACCCCGCCGCGCGCGTTCCCGGAAATCGATCGCGCAAAGAGCTATTTCTTACGCGTATAAGTTAGGTCGTAAGACACGGTCCAGGTCTTTCCATCGGCTGCGAGACTTTCACCCATTTGCCGCACTTTATCCGGTCCTAAGAAAAAGAAGGTCATCTTGATCTTGGACGCGGGTGCGTTACGCGCGTGCGATTCACCTTCAAACCGCAGTACGCCATCTTTGAACTCGCCGATGAAATAGCTGGAACCGCCGGCGTTGTCGACCCAGGTCTGCCGCCATTTATTGATGGTCGCGTCATAATAGCTAAAGCTCTTTCCCGCATACGGCCCGTTGGTGTAATTCTCGAAGATGACGCAGGTGCCGATGATCGATTCGATCTTGCTGGACGCCGGCGGATTACCCATTGGACCCTGAACCTCCCAGTCGCCGACCCAGAAATCGAATTGGCGATACTCGGGTACGGTGGTACACGGCGCGACGTTGTTGGTTACTTCCTTCATGATCTCGGCAAACCGGGCGTCGCTACGCATAGGCGCGAGATCTTCATCGGCCTTTAACACGTCCGGTTGGGCAAACCCTGCGTTGGCGGCCTGTTTCAACCAATCCCAGGCTTTGGCGGTGTTTCCCAGCCGGGCATGCGCCGCCGCGGCGTTGTACATGGCGCCGGGGAATTGCATGATGGCAGCAGCTTTTTCAAACGCCGCGGCGGCCAGATCATATTTCTTTAGCGAGTGAAGGCTCGTGCCCAACCGGAACCAAGCCGGTCCGTTTTGGGGCGCGGCTTTTACTATGGCGGCATAGGCCTCGGCCGCCTCGGGCCACTTCTTAGCTTGAAAAAGCTCGTTGGCGGCCTTTCCTTCGGGCGTTGTGATCTGCGCGCGAACGGCGGCGGGCAGAATTCCCAGCAGTACGATCACGGCCAGGCAGGGAAAAAAGCGAATAATTTTATTGCGCATCGTATGACTTGCTCCTGGTTTGGCGCATCAAACAAAGTTGTAAAACGCCAGTTCAATAAATTATGGTGGGGCGGGGCCTGAATGGTTCCGCGGTCGCCCGCACCTTTATCGGGGTGATCCACCTTTGCATCAAGCAGGGTTGAAAGTATCCAAAGTGTCGTCAAAGAAATTCCAAATACTAGACAAACTGAACCCCGACCCGGTGCCGGCTGCGCCCGCCGAACCAGCGGCGAAGGTCTATCGGTTCGGTCCGTTCACATTAGACACGGCCGAACGTGCCCTGTTGAATGACGGCGCGGCGCAGCAACTTACGCCCAAGGCCTTTGATACTTTGCTGGCCTTGGTCGAGAACGGCGGCCGGCTAATGAGCAAGGACGCGTTGCTGGATGCCATTTGGCCGGACACGTTCGTGGAAGAAAAGACCCTGGCGCAGAACATCTTCACGCTCCGCAAAGTTTTGGGTGCCGGTCCGGAAGACCAGCCCTATATCGAAACCGTTCCCAAAAGCGGGTACCGTTTCCGGGCCCAGGTCACGAGGGTCGATCGGCCGAACTCCGTCCCGGTCGTGCGGGAACCGCAAACCGTGCTGGAATACCCGGCGACCGTCACGCATTCCGCGACCGTGTTGGCCGCCGCACCCGAGCCAACGAGCACACACTGGCTTAGTCGGAAACGGGTTATGGTCGCCTTGATTTTGTTGATGGCGGTCGGTTCGACTGCGTTTCTCGTTTATCGCTTTTTACCGCGGGCGAAACCGCTCTCGGCAACCGCGTTTCAGAAGTTCACCATTGCGCGGCTGACCAACGGCGGGAATGTTAAGTCGTTGGGTTTGTCGCCCGACGGTAAGTTCGTCGCCTACGCCGCCGAACGCAAAGGGCAGCAGAGCCTGTTCGTCCGGCAGGTCGATGCCGGCGCGGCGCTCGAGATCGTTCCGGCGGCGGCGGTTACCTATCGCGGCATTACCTTTTCACGCAACGGCGCTTGGGTCTATTACGTTACGGGTGAACCGGGTTGGCCGTTGGGCGCGCTTTATCAGGTCGAGCAATTGGGCGGAACGCCGCGGCGCGTGCTGCCGGGCCGGGTCGATAGCCGCATCGAATTCTCGCCGGATGGGAAACAATTCGCCTTTGTGCGTTGGACCTCGCCTAAGATGACGGCGCTGATGATCGCGAACGCCGACGGCACCGGCGAACGCCAGGTGGCCGAGCGCGAACACCGCGACGGATTCGCGACCGACGGTCCGGCCTGGTCGCCGGATGGGAAGACGATCGCCGTCGCCACTTCAAGCTACACCGGTGAAGAGAAGTACGCGGGCCTGCTGGCCGTCGATGTGGCCGATGGTGCGACGCACCCGCTTGCACCCGGCAAATGGAATTGGATCGGCCAATTGACCTGGTTGCAAGACGGCAGCGGTTTGGTGATGACCGCGTGGGACAGCGCTTCCGAAGTGATGTCTGATCAGGTCTGGTTGCTCGCGTTCCCGGGCGGCGAGATGCGCCGGGTCACCAACGACATCAACGGATATTACGGGGCGGGCGCGAATGCGAACGGCAGCCTGATCGCCGCCGCGCAAACGACACCGTTCGTGAATTTCTGGGTCGCGCCGAACGGCGACTGGACCCAGGCCAAGAAGATCACCGATGGATTGGGTGATCTGTTCACCGAACGGTTGGGCCTGTCCTGGATGCCTGACGGCCGGATCGTTTACTCCAGTTGGAAAAGCGGAAACCCCGACCTTTGGACGATGAATGCGGACGGATCGAATCAGCATCAATTGACGGCCGTAGCCGGTTCGGATCTGCAGCCCGCAGTGACGCCGGATGGGCGGCAGATCGTATTTGTGTCCACTCGAAATGGTCGGCGGCAACTATGGCGGATGAATGCGGACGGCACGGATGCAGCGTTATTGAGTGATGTGACCGGCGTCCGGATGCCGGCCATTTCGCCGGACGGTCAATGGGTCATTTATGTCGCCGGTGCGGGTGACAATCCAGTGCTCTGGCGTATCCCCATCGCGGGCGGCGCCCCCATACAACTGAATGTCGAGGCATCTTATTATCCGGCGATCGCGCCCGATGGGAAGTCGATCGCGTTTCTGTTGCCGGACCTGAAAACCGGCCAAGGAAAGTTAACGTTGATCGCTTTTACTGATGGCAAAATGATCAAACAGTTCGATGTGCAGGTGCCGATGGATTCCGCGCGCATTCGCTGGTCGCCCGATCAGAAGGCGTTGACCTATGTAAAGACCAGCCAGGGCGTCGGCAACATCTGGAGCCAGCCGCTCGCGGGTGGGCCACCGCAACAACTAACTGACTGGAAGACCGACCGCATCTTTCGCTTTGATTGGTCGCCGGACGGCCGCCTGCTGTGTGAGCGCGGAACCCAAGTCGATGACGTCATCCTGATCCGCGATGTACGATAGACGGTTAGTGCTTCTTGCAACATTACTGGACTAGTGCCTGGTAAACTAGGGCGGGCGGCGCGCAGTTCTCACTGCGTTTCCGCGGCTCCGCCGCTCTATGTGCGGCGATGGCTCCGCCTCGCCTGAGACTAACCCCTTCCACCTTTTTCTGGGGCTGCGCCCCCGGGCGGCGTAGCCGCAATCCACTTTACTTGCCTGCCTTTCTGAAAGGTAGAACCTTTCCGCACTTAGAGCGGCGGAGCCGCCTTTACGAGCTCGACAACCTAACCTTCGCTCGCCCGCGGCAACTCGATCGTAAACATCGAACCCGTTCCAGGCGCCGACTGCACCGTGGCCTCGCCACCGTGCGCGCGGGCTAAGTGTTTTACGATCGCCAGGCCCAACCCGCTGCCACCCAATTCGCGCGAACGCGCGCGGTCCACGCGATAGAATCGCTCAAAGATGCGCGGCAATTGTTCGGTCGGAATACCTTCGCCCGTGTCGGTGACGACAATGCGCAGGCGTTCGTCGTCGCCGTTGGAGCAACTGACCGTCACGGTTCCGCCCTCTCGATTAAATTTGATCGCGTTATCGATCAGATTGGTCAGCATCTGTTCCAGCCGACGTTGATCCGCTTGAACCCGCAGAACGGCATCGACCTCGTTGGCTAGAATTATCTGCCGGGCGTTGGCCCGTCCGTTCAAAGAGGCGAACACGTCATCGACCACCGAGGCTAATCGGACTTGGCGTAGCTCCAGCGTCACATTTCCGGCCTCGATCGATGATAGGTCCAGGATGTCTTCGATCAATTCCTGCATCCGGCCGGCGTTCTTCCGAATAATATCCAGAAATTTCCAATTGTTCTCGGGATCGTCGATCGCTCCGTCTTCCAGGGTCTCGACAAATGCGATTATGGCCGTCAGGGGGGTGCGCAGTTCATGCGAGACGTTGGAAAGAAACTCTTGCCGGGTACGTTCTAACGCTTCCAACCGGGTGATGTCGAAAAATACGCCGATGGCGCCGCGTTCCGCTTCTCCGCGTCCAAATCGCAGCGGCGCGACCCGCAGTTCGAACGTCCGGCGTTCACTGGACTGTGCCACTACCGTGACTTCACCACGCTCGCCGGTTTCCAGTGCATTGCGAAACGCTTCGTGGATCAGCGGTTGGCGCGTTATATCGATCAGCCGTTGCGTTTCGAGCTTCGCCAGGTTGGCATCGAACAGCGCCCGCGCCGCGGCGTTCGACGCCACGATCCGCGTGTCTGGCCCCACGACCAAAACACCTTCGCGCATACTGTTCAACGTTGCTTCCAAGAGTTCCGCCGGTGGGATCGTCAGGGATTGTTTGTTTCGTGGCTCCGAACTTAAGCTCGGCCCTCGATCCGGTAGAGTATCAGCTTCGCGCATGGTCCGATCTAGACGCAACGACCCCACGAGCGCGGCCCCGCCCAAGACCGCCAACGTAAACAGCAGCGCGCCGGTCCAGCCGCCCAGCTTATAGACCAGCAACGCGGCCGCCAGCAGGCTGATCACACCCAGGATCTGGATCGCCCGGCGATTCACGATTCGGTACCGGCCACCTTTTCACTTGCCTGGCCGCATCCGACAAACCGGTAACCCACGCCGACCACAGTCTCGATCGATTCACTGCACGAACCCAGCTTTTGCCTAAGCCGGCGAATGTGAACATCCAAAGTGCGGGTGTCGCCAAAATATTGATAACCCCACACGCCATCCAGCAATTGCTGACGAGTGGCAACGCGGCCGGCGCTCTTGGCAAGGTGGGCCAGCAGGGCGAATTCCTTGCGGGTCAAACGAATGCTGTCGCCCGAACAGGCGACGCGCATCTCGGCAAAGTCAATGGTCAGCCGCGCGTCCTCATAACGGGGCAACAGATTTTCGTCCACGCGCCGCATGATCGCGCGCACGCGGGCCAAAACTTCACGGACCGAAAAAGGCTTGGTGATGTAATCGTCCGCGCCTAGATCCAAGCCGGCTACGCGATCCGATTCCGAGGTGCGTGCGGTCAACATGATGATCGGCGTGCGCCGGGTCAGGGGCTCGCGCCGAAATCGCCGGCACAACTCGTTGCCGCTCATACCGGGCAACATCAGGTCCAGGATGATCAAGGCCGGTGCCCCGCTCGCATGGTGCAGCGCCGCCGCTAATCCTTTCTCACCCGATTCCGCCACTTGGGCCCGCATCCCGTCGCGCTCAAGGTTATAGCGCAAACTCTCGGCGATGTCGGGATCGTCTTCGATGATCAATATGGGACCTGGCATAGTTTTAATTCCGTTACGCACTGTGCCGAAGTACTTCGGCGTCGGTCATGTACACGGTCAATTCGCAAATGTTGGTCACGTAATCGCCGATGCGTTCAAGATGTTTCGCCACTAACAAGAGCCGCGCCGCCCGCCGGATCGTGTTCGGATCCCCGGTCATTAATTGCAGCAGCGATTCGACCAAGCGTTCGTAGACCCGATCTACCGCATCGTCTTCGGCGATCAATCCACGCGCGACTGCGGCGTCGCCCGCGGTAAAGGCGTCAAGGGCCGAGCGCAATAGCGCCGAGGCCAGATCCGCCATCTCTTTCAATTCGGGAAAATGGCTCAGCTCCGGCTCGTCATTCAAGCGGATAGCGGCGCGCGCAATGTTGCACGCGTGATCGGCGATCCGTTCAAGTACCGGTGTTACCTTGGCCACGGCCACCACAAAGCGCAGATCGCGCGCGGCCGGTTGCCGGAGCGCCAGCGTTTCGATACAGCGCCGGTCGATACTGAGTTCCAACTGATCTATCCGGTCGTCGCCGTCCAGAACCAACTGAGCGGCACCGCTGTCGCGTTCGATCAAGGATTGCATCGCTCGCTGCACGGCGTTTTCGGTCTCGCCACCCAGCAGCAGCACTCGATCGCGCAGGTCCGCCAGGTCCCGATCTAATAAGCGTCTTAGTTCCATCGTTAAATGAATCTGCCGGTGATGAAATCCTCGGTCAAACGTTTCTCGGGGCAAGTGAAAAACTGTGCGGTCTCGTTAACTTCGATCAATTTGCCCAACCAAAGAAATGCGGTCCGGTCCGAGACCCGTGCTGCCTGCTGCATATTATTGGTGACCAGGACCACGGTGTATTGATGTTTCAGGCGCACGATCAATTCTTCGATCATCTGCGTGGCGATCGGATCCAAGGCCGAGGCCGTATCGTCTAGCAACAAAACCTCGGGCTGTACCGCCAACGCGTTCGCGATGCAGAGTCGTTGTTGCTGACCGGCGGAAAGCTCAAGCGCGTAACTATTCAGTCGATCCGCCAGCTCGGGCCAAAGCATCGCGTCACGCAACGCGGATTCCACCCGGTCTTGAAGTTCTTCGCGCGAAGTGACCAAGCCCAGTTCGCGCAAACCGCTCGCCACATTTTCAAAGACCGAGCGGGCTAAGGGGATCGACCGCTGCTGGACCACGCCCACCCGGCGGCGCAATTCGTTCACGTCGAATTGTGCTGAATAAATATCGCGACCGTCGAGTTCGACCTGGCCTTCCACGCGAAAGCCGCGGAACTGATCATTGCTGCGATTGATCGCCCGCAAAAGCGTAGATTTCCCGCAACCCGACGGGCCGATCATCGCCGTAACCTGCCGCTCGGGGATGGCGAGCGTTAAGTTGTGCAGCGCCATATCCCGGCCGTAGAAAAGGCTAACGTCGGCAAAGGCTAGCTTCGGCACTTTGGACGCCGGCAGAGAAAAATTGTCGACCACGCCTGATTCCGCGTGGGGATTGATCGCCATGGGTACTAAAAATTCGACTTCCCGATTGAATTCGCGCATCTTTTCGCGTTCTGTGTCCTTAGGGTAACCGTCAACCCCGGGTGAATCAATCCGTTTCCGGCTTCTTAGGCTGAAGTAACATTATTGGGGTCCGATGTTACATCGGTCTGAAGAGTAGGATCTGAAAGATCCTGAGTGAGCAGTGAGCAGTGAGCAGCCGGAAAGAGGGTGTCGGGTGTCGGGTGAAGCGGGCGACGCCGGTTACGTAGACATCACGGTCGGCCTGAGGTGAGGCTCGGAACCGTTTTGAGGTCCTGATTTTACAGCCTGCTTGAATCCTAACGGTCTTCCGTGGGATAAGATCGACACCAAACCGATAGGGTTGGAACAATCTGCCTAAAGGCGAAACTCAAAAGGCTCACCGCGATCGCGCATCGTATTACACGCTAATCGGATCCAAAGCTACCGGCTACCGGCTACCGGCTACCGGCTACCGGCTACCGGCTACCGGCTACCTCTTTAGGGTACGTTATACGCCGGCACCGATTGATCCTGTGCCAGGCCCCAAGACACGGCGCGGAATATGGTGCTCGCGCTTTGTAGCAGGTACCAATAACCGCTCGCCGCGCGGAAGACCGCTTCGTCGGCCTTGCCGTCGCCGTCGTAATCACCCGGCGACGGGATATCGCCGTTCTGGCCAAACCCGATCGAAACAAACGCACCGTTGCTGCTGCGCAGGTAATACCAAGCGCCGTTCGTCGGACGCCAGACCGCTATGTCATCCTTGCCGTCGCCGTCATAATCGGCCACGACCGGCCGGTCGCCGACCGCGCCGAATTGAACCGCGCGGTATCCGCCGGCATATTCCAACAGGTGCCAGGTGCCGTTGCGATAGATCCCGCAATCGGCTTTGCCGTCGCCATCGAAATCGCCGCTGGTCGCCAGGTCGCCATTTTGACCAAAGCCGACGGCGCGGAAACCATCGCGGCTCTGCAGGATGTACCACACGCCATCGGACGGCCGCCACACCGCCACGTCGTCCTTGCCGTCACCATCAAAATCGGCGGGCACGGCGCGGTCGCCGGGGCTGCCAAAATTAACGCCGAGGAAACCGTCATGGCTCCGCAACAAGTACCACGCGCCTTGGCGAAAGACGGCGAAATCGGTCTTGCCGTCGCCATCGAAATCCCCGGGAGCGATCTGATCACCGTTCTGTCCGAACTGGGCCGAGGCCGATCCGCTGTTGCTGCTTTGCAGTACGTACCAGGCGCCCGCGCTGGGCCGGAAGACCGAGATGTCGGTCTTCCCATCACCATCGAAATCCGCTCGCTTAGCGCGCGCGGAAGTAGTGGATTCTCCAAAAACCGTAAAGCGGAACGCCGGGCTGATTGCAACGCCGCCCGCGGCGCCCGCGTCGGTGACATACCAGCGGCCATAGAAGGTAGCGCCAACAACGGCCGGCGTGGCCGGCACGGCCAACACCGCCGAGCCATAACCATTTCCCACACCGGAACCAGAAAGGCTAACCGTCACACGTGCGAACGACCCGGTGGCCGGAATGGTTGGTCCCGTGCCGGGGTCGTTTCCATCGATAACCAACACGGCCTGCGCGGCGCCCAAGGCCCGGCTGACACCGACGCTGAATTGTGGATTACCGGCCAGCGGCGGCTCGATCGCCAGCACCTGCGGAATGTTCCCGCCGGCGCCCGCCACGCCGCTGCCGGTGATCACCGGCACCCGGTTCGACTCGGAATAGAGTATCGGCCGGCTGAATTGATCGCTCTCGGCCGCCACGCGCGGATCGGTTAACGGTCGTCGCATATAGGCCGCCAGATCCGACTTTTGTAGCGGCGTTAGATTCAGCGTATGGATCAGCGACGTATCCTTGTTCGGCGCGTCGAAATCGCCGCCGCGATTATAGAATTCGATCACTTCTTCCAACGTCGCGAACCGGCCGTTACGCATATACGGAGCGCGCATGGCGACATTACGCAGCGAAGGCGAACGCATCTCGCCCATATTCTGCATGTCCATCGTCACGTTGAACCGGCCGGGATCTTCCGTGGCCGGACGCACGCCAATGAAGTGGAATTCGTCGTCGGTAAACTTTGGCCCACCGTGACAAAAAACACAGTTCGCTTGACTAAAGACTGTCTCACCGCGTAGTTCTTCGGTCGTCAGCGGTGCGATCCCCACCGACGCCTTATCCACCGGTGTACGGTCGGAATAGAGCGTACGCTCGAACGTCGCGATCGCCATCGCGATGCGTGCGGGCGAGACCTCGGGCGTGCCATAGGCTTCGTTGAAGAGTTCGGGATAGGTGCGTCCGCCGATCCAGGTCTGCAAGCCGGCCGGCACCGTGGGCGATAATGCCAGCGGCTTAACTCCCGCCATGCGCGCCGCGGCCTGGACCCAATCGCGTCCCTGATGGGCCATCTCGGCCGAACTTAACGGGGGCCCCAAGGCTTGGCTCTCCAATGCGCCGCCACTCGCGATCAAGATCGTACCCGTCAACGGATCGGTAAAGCTATTGGCCGCACGGCCATCCCAGAACAACAGCGGCGAATATCCCGCGTCAATATACGAACGCGATTTGCGGCCCGTTACCTGTTCACGGAAACCATAGGTCGTATCAAAATTGAACGTACCGCTACTGTTGTTGCTGGGCACACCGGGTGAACCAAAAACATCGTCCGCCGTTCCGGTCATTCCATCCGGCCCGGGGTTATTCGCGCGGGCGCTGCCAATGATCGAACGGGCATCGGAACCGCCATGATTGGCAAAGTGGCAGGTGCCGCACGCAACCGTGCGGGTCGAAGAAAGCTGCTCGTCCCAGAACAAGGTCTTGCCCAAAAATACTTTGGTAGCGGTGATCGGATTCTCGGGCGGAACCGGCGGCGGGTTCAACGGCGGAAAGCCCGGCCCGGGCGCACCCGCGGCACGAAGTCCTTGGTCCGGTGCGCTGACCGGACTTACGGAAGTGCTGTTCTCGGCCCGTACCCAGTAATAATAGTTGACGTTAGCGGTCCCGGACGTGTCGAAATAGAAATTCGCCACCGTGGTGCCGAGATCGGTCGCGGTGCCTGAATTGTTAACTGTGTTGCGCAGGATGCGATAGCTGGTCGCGTATTTGATCGCGTCCCAGGTCAAACCCACTTTATTGTAATAATCACCGTCCGAAGCCGAAACCGTGGTGGGGGCGGTCAGATCGACCTCGGGATTCGCGGTGTAACCGGTTGGTAAAAGCCGGCCGGATATTACCGCGGCTAGAACGACAAACAAAAACAGAACTACTAATTTGAACGAACGCATTCTTATAGATCGCCTCTCTGCAAATGGAGACTGAGCGGCACAATTCGATCAGCAAGATCGAATCGGAACCGACCTAATATCATTGTTTGAATTCAAAACGGAATTGGTAGCAATCCATCGGGGTTGCCAACTGGCAAAAATAATAGCCTAGATCGTGAAAAAGCTGAAGGGGAGAAGGGGTGATGGGGTGATGGGGGGAAAGGGAGA
>JBDSEC010000158.1:0-5717 GCA_039920205.1 Pyrinomonadaceae bacterium | reverse complement strand
CGGTCATCTCGCAGTTCGGCCGCATCATTTTCACCGGCGCATTCGGCTGGTTCTATTATGTGGTGCAGATCACGACGGCGCTGATCTTAGTGCTGGCGGCGAATACTTCATTCGCCGACTTTCCGCGGCTCGCGTCGCTGCTCGCCCGGGACCGATTTCTGCCGCGGCAATTTTCGAATCGCGGTGACAAGCTGGTCTTTTCCAACGGCATCATTATCCTGGCACTTTTTTCTAGCATATTGGTCGCCGTCTTTGGCGGGGATACCAGCCGATTGATCCCGCTGTACGCGGTCGGCGTCTTCTTGTCCTTCACGCTGTCACAAAGCGGAATGGTGCGGCACTGGTTGAAAGAGCGCGCCAAGAACGGTAATGGTAGGCCGCCCGCGGCTTCACAAGAATCGGCATCGGGCAACGGCGCGACGGCGCTGCCCGATGCGCAGTTGGCGGCCTCGGAAACGCGGCCGTCCGCGTTTGTCAATGACGAAGTAACGGACGTAGTGCATTGGAAGAAATCGATCTTTATCAACGGCCTGGGTGCGATCGCTACGTTTGTTGTGTTGTGTGTTTTCATCCTGACCAAGTTCATCCACGGCGCCTGGATCGTCGTTGTCATTGTTCCGCTACTGGTGTTGATGTTCCGTTCGATCCATAAGCACTATGTCGGCGTGGCGAAACAGCTTTCCACCGAAGGCTTGGAACCGCTGGTCACGATCAAGAACACTGTGATCGTGCCGATCTCGGGAATTCATCGCGGAGTCATCAACGCGCTGCAATACGCCAAATCGCTTTCGCCCGACGGGGTGAAGGCGGTCTATGTGGATTTCGACGAGGAAGCGACGCGCTTACTGGAACAGAAATGGCAGCGCTGGGGTTCGGGCATCGAGCTGGTGGTGTTGGAATCGCCCTATCGCTCGTTGTCGCGCCCGCTGCTGCGTTATATCGATCGCGCGCGGCGAAACTGCGGCGATAATTTTGTGACCGTGGTGCTGCCGGAATTTGTACCGGCGCGCTGGTGGCATCAACTGTTGCACAACCAAAGCTCGTTGTTATTAAAGGGTGCGTTGCTCTTCAAGAAACGCGTCGTGGTGGTTAGCGTTCCGTATCACCTGGGGCATTGATCAGGCTAAAGCCTAATGGCATTTCTCACAGCGGCAACCCTTGGGCTTGATCACTTGATCGAAATATTCCGGACCATAGTTGAAGGTAATCTTCTCGCCGGCCTTTAATTTCTTGCGCGCCCACAGCCAGATCCGACGACCCGAGAGCTTTGCGTCTGCGGTCGGCCGGCACGAGTGATTGATGTAACGCGCGACGTTACGCCGGGAACTACCGTCGATCGACCATTCGTCATCTATACCAAAAAAGTATTTGCCGTTACTGGCCTGCAGATCCTCATTGGCGACCAATAGACCGATATATTCGATCAGCCGTTCGCCCTTTGCGATCGCGCGAGTGGCAAAAAGGCCCAAGCCCGTTTCGCTGCGTTTTACGGCGTAGGGTAATTCTTCGTTTTGCATGGTGTGAATGGGGGCCGGCCGAAGCGTTTCGCCCGGTCCCGCGTTGGTGTTAAGGAAACGTCAGTTCCATTCCGGCTTCATCACGACCTTGGTGCATTCGTCCTTGCTGTTTTTGAACATTTGGTACGCTTCGGCCGCATCCTTCAATCCGACCCGATGCGAGATCACAAACGACGGATCGATCTTTTGATCCTGTATGAGTTGCAGCAGCGGATGCAGATATTTATGTACATTGGTTTGGCCCATCTTAAAGGTCAGCCCTTTGGCAAAGGCCGCGCCGAACGGAAATTCGTCCAAGAACCCGCCATAAACACCCGGCACCGAAATGGTCCCGCCTTTGCGGCAGACACGGATCGCCTGTCGCAGCGCATGCGACCGATCCGTCGCCAGATAGAGCGCCGTCTTGACCCGATCATAAAGCGCATCGATGGTCGTGCCGTGCGCTTCTAGTCCGACCGCGTCGATACACGAATCTGGCCCCATACCGCCGGTCATCGCTACGAGTTCTTCGTAGATGTCTACTTCGTCGTAGTTCAAAGCCACGGCCCTGCCTTGTTCCGCCGCCATTCCAAGGCGTCCAGGAACATTGTCGATCGCGATGACCCGTTCCGCACCTAACAAGTAAGCGCTCTTTATCGCGAACTGTCCGACCGGGCCGCATCCCCAGACCGCAACGGTATCGCCCGGCTGAATATTGCAATTCTCGGCCGCCATATATCCCGTCGGGAAAATATCCGAAAGGAATAGCACCTGCTCGTCGCTCAAACCATTCGGAATCACGATCGGTCCAACGTCTGCAAACGGCACACGGACATATTCCGCTTGGCCGCCGGCATATCCGCCCATCATGTGCGAATAACCGAATAGTCCGGCGCCGGAGAAGCCATACAGCGTTTCCGCCGTCGAGGCATTGGGATTCGTATTGTCACAGGCCGCGGTCAACCCTTTGCGACAGAAAAAGCATTTGCCGCACGATATGGTAAAGGGGACGACCACGCGGTCGCCCCGCTTTACCTTTTTTACGGCGGTACCGACTTCGACCACTTCACCCATGAATTCGTGGCCTAGGATGTCGCCCGCCTCCATGGTCGGAATAGATCCATCGGATAGGTGCAGGTCGGAACCGCAGATCGCGGTGGTCGTGACCTTAACGATGGCGTCACCCGGATTCAGGATCGCGGGATCAGGTACCGTCTTTACCTGTACATCATGTTTGCCTTGCCAGCATACGGCCTTCATTTCGTCCCCCCGGCCGGGGCCGATCGGGCTTTCTTACTCGCACCGTTGGTCGACGATCCATCCTGTTTTGCGGTTCCGTTCGTCGCAGCCTCGTTTTTGGTTCCTTCGTCCGGGGTACCCCTGGTCGCCTGTTTCGACTCGTCCGCCGAATCAGTGTCCGCCGCGCGGCCCGATGGTTGCCCTTCGGTGGTGGCTACTTCGCCAGCCTCCATCATCTGCTTGAACCGCTGCAGATCCTCCTTGATCAATTGCGCCGGATCAAAACCGAAAAGTTCCGCGATGATTGCTCCCACCTGGCCCGCGGGCGGCGCATAGTTGAGCGTCACGCGCACATAGGTGCCGCGACCTTTTGGGCCAGGCTGAAAACGCACCGATCCGGCGTTGGGCACTTCCGATCCATCCAGCGATTGCCAGGCGATCAATTCATTCGGCTTGTCCTGAATGGTTTCCGCGTCCCATTTGACTTTGGTCCCGGCCAAACCTTTAGCCACCCAATGTGACTTGCCCCCGCCCAGGTCGGTGACCGACTCGAGATTGGACATGATCAGCGGCAGCATCTTAAAGTCGCGCCATATACCGTAAAGCTCTTCGGGCGAACGGTTGATCGCAATCGAGGTTTCCAGATGAACCGCGCTCGCTCCCGTTCCGGCCTTCCCTTCTTTTTCGGTACCCGGATCTTTCGCCAACTGCACGGCGGCATAGGCCAGCCCAGCGCCGGCTAGTACGATTCCACCGGTCATTAACGGATGTCGCTTCATTTTTTGGTAGAGCCCCAGTTTTTGCACGGCCGCTTGGGCGGTCTCGACGACGGGTATCAATTCGGCTGCATGTTCGATCATTTCTGTTCCCTTTCAAGAATGCAATGGAATTTGTTTTTATCAACCGAATGACTAAAGCAATTGGCGTGCACAACTTTGTAGAGGAATAGTTGACGGCGATCGGCAGCGATTGTACGCCACGGTTTTTAGGTAATTTATTGAAGAATGCGTAACGTTAGCGAACTACGTTTAATGAATGCAGTTGATCGGCTTGAATGGTTTTCGACTGAGCCCCCTGAACGGCATTAGTGCTAAACGATTGATTCCCGAACAGAAGCAAGACATAAGTGGAAGGTCTGAGGAGGTAAAGAACCCTGGTCACGTACCCCGCCGCGAATCCCGGGGACCAGGCCAATTGGAAATTATATCCGCCGAGCCAGCCGGTAACGTAACACTTGGGGCATTGAAAATTTAAGCGCGGCATTGGATGCGCTACTCGCCGGTCGTTTGGAACCGCACGGATAAGTTGCCACTAGCTTCAGCCAGTGGGTCGTTTGATCCATAACCGGCTTTACCCGCATTCTATTAAATAAATGCCACCTGTCTTCAGCCGCAATCGGATCCGCAAAGCTAGGGCTAAAGCCAAAAGGAATGAACTGAAATTGAGTTCGGCTAAAGCCTTCAATTGAATACGCATCCACTAGCTGAAGCTAGTGGCAACTTATAAAAATCATATCCAACTCACGCTTCCTCACTGCCACTGCCATCAGATTCCCGCCAGTGTGCCGTCCGCCGAGATAATGGCGCCGGCGCATTTCCCATGAAAACTGCAGTTCCAAAGCTGAAAACTATCAGACTTCCAAGTGAAGCCAATTTCGGTGGGTGGTCAGTCCGTCGACTATCCGCACGGAATTGGTGGGCTAAACCGCTTGTCCCGCCGCGAAGCCCGACGACCAGGCCCATTGGAAATTATATCCGCCGAGCCAGCCAGTAACGTCGACGACTTCACCGATAAAATAGAGGCCGGGCGCTCTCTTGGCTTCCATCGTTTGCGAGGAAAGTTCGTTGGTCGAAACGCCGCCCAGAGTGACTTCCGCTTTGGCGTAACCTTCCGTCCCGTCGAACTTCACTTTCCACTCATTCAGTTTGTCTGCGATCGATTCGATATCGCGTCGGCTAAGTTGATCGACGGGCTTGTGCGGCAATTCTTGTTCAGCAAAAAGGTCGGCAAAGCGATGCGGCAGTGCGCGGCCGAGCGCCGTCGACAACGGTTGCGGGCCGCTCGGGCGCTCGGCGAACAATTCTTCGGCATTTTGATCCGGCAACAGGTTGATCGAAATATCCTCGCCGGGTATCCAATAGTTTGATATTTGCAGGATCGCGGGCCCCGACAGGCCCCGGTGCGTGAACAGAATATTTTCGCGGAATTCATGTCCGTCGGCGGACACCGCAGCGTCGAGGGAAACGCCGGCCAGTTTGGCAAACTTACTTTCACCCGCGAAATGCAGGGCCACCAACGATGGCCGCGTCTGGGTTATCTTCAGCCCGAATTGCCGCGCGATGCGATAGCCGAAATCAGTCGCGCCCACTTTCGGGAACGACAATCCGCCGGTCGCGATCACCAGGCTTTGGCCATACACGGGACCGCGATTAGTTTCGAGTTGATAGCCCGTCTCGCCCGCTCGCTCGACCGCTGTCACCGAGCATTCGGTCAACACGCGAACCCCGGCCTCGGTGCATTCGTCCAGCAACATCTCGACGATCCGGCGCGACGAATCGCGACAAAACAGTTGGCCCAAAGTCTTTTCGTAAAACTCGATCCGGTGTTTTTCGACCAGCTTGATGAAGTCCTGCGGCGTATAGCGCGCCAAGGCCGACTTGCAGAAATGGGGATTCGCCGAGATGAAATGCTCGGCCGTGACGTCCAGATTTGTGAAGTTGCATCGCCCGCCGCCCGAGATCAATATCTTGCGCCCGACCGCGCCGTTATGTTCGATGAGAAGAGTGCGGCGGCCGCGCTTACCGGCTTCGATCGCGCAGAAGAGCCCGGCCGCCCCGCCACCGATCACAATTACGTCGTAGTCTTTCATTATTGATCACGGACCGCGACGGCCCGCACTAAAGAATTTTTGCCGCGGATTTTCACGGATAAAACGGATCTGAGGGCCGAAGCGGCCCGAGCTGGAGATCAAGGACCGGGGAA
>JBDSEC010000157.1:0-3029 GCA_039920205.1 Pyrinomonadaceae bacterium | reverse complement strand
CAAGGCCATGAAGATGGTCTCGGCGGCCAAGTTGAAACGCGCGACCGATCGCGTAGTGGCGGCGCGCCCGTTCGCGAACAAGATGGTCCAAGTTTTGGACGATCTGGCCGCGCGGACCGGTGACGATTTCAGCCATCCGTTGTTGGATTCGCGCGGTGACGAGCGTTACCTGCTCGTGCTCGTAACGGCCGACAAGGGTTTGTGTGGTGGTTTCAACACCAACTTGATCAAGGCCGCATCCGCCTTTGTCCGCGATAACACGGGCAAGCAGATCGAGATCCTTCCGGTCGGCCGCAAGGGACGCGATTTTTTTCGCCGCCGTGGGTTTACCATGGCCGGCGAATACTTGGGCATCACTGGTAAGGGCCAAGTAGTCTTTTCCGAGGCCGCCGAGATCGCCCACGATGTAGTCAAAACCTTCACCGACGACGAAAAGATCGACAAGGTATTTTTGATCTACAACGAATTCAAGACCGTCTTGCAGCAGAAGGTAGTGACCGAGCAGATCCTGCCCGTGACACACACCGCGGTCGATGATGAAGCCGCCGCCGTTGCCGAAACGAAGGTCGATTATTTGTACGAACAGCCCGCCGCCGAAATGTTTGGCGAGTTGTTGCCGCGCTTGATCGAAACGCGTATTTTCCGCGCGCTGCTGGAATCGGTCGCGTCCGAACAGGGTTCGCGCATGACCGCGATGGATTCGGCGACCAAGAACGCGGGCGAGTTGATCTCGTCACTGACCTTGAATATGAATCGTATTCGTCAGGCCAAAATCACCAACGAAATTATCGAGGTGGTTTCTGGTGCAGCCGCTGCTGTATAGGGGCTGAAGCGGCCCCGGGGTTGGGGGTTAGGGGTCGGCGGCCGGGGAAGAAAAACATTGGGCCTCGCGGGCAATGCTCGCGAGGCCTTTTTGTGTTCGTAGCCCCGCCTTTAGGCGGAATGGTACGGCGCAATATACGTTGGACGAAGTAGGGTTTTAACGATTCCGCCTAAAGGCGGGGCTACGAACGCGTTGCGCGCTTACGGTAAGTTGAGTGTTACCGCGGGCTCTATTCTGCAAACAAGCTATAATCGAAACCTCAATGTCTCGAAATAATAATCAATGGAAACAGCGGTTGTGGCGGTACGGGCCGCTGGTGATTTGGCTGGTCATCATCTTCTTTGCGTCGACCGGCGCGATGGCGTCGTCGAATACGTCCCGCATCGTGCGGCCGTTGGTGTTGTGGCTCTACCCATCTATCAGCGAAGAAGGCTTGGCGACGATACATTTGATCGTCCGTAAGCTGGCGCACTTTACCGAATACGCGACGCTGGCGATCCTGGCCGCGCGGGCATTTTCGACGTCTTCGATAATTCTGTTACAGCGTTGGTGGTTCGCGTTTGCGGTCGGGTTGGTGGTTTTGTATTCGTTGTCGGACGAATTTCATCAATCGTTCGTCGCCACGCGGACGGGTTCGATCTATGACAGTTTGATCGACATGGCGGGTGGATTGGCCGGGGCGCTTATCTATTGGGCCTGGCGACGGCGGCGGAATACGGGGCGGCAGTATCGGCGGTTTTAAAAAGCTCGGTCGCCGTTTGGCCTTCTTCGACCTCTAGCGTTGGCATTTACTCTTTTGAAGATTTTGGTAAATAATTAGATCGTTGATGCCACTACTCAACGAGTCCGCGAATGCGGACGTACAGCATAAAGCCTAGGGCGACGCTTTGGGAGCCCTAGGTCTCAAATGAAACGCTCTAGAGCCCGTGAAGCGGGCGACTGAAAAGGAAAAAATGCAATGCCTCAATCGTATTGTAACCTTCTCTATCACTTCGTTTTCTCCACTAAAGATCGCGAACCCTTGATCACGGACTTGGTCGAGCAGCGCCTCTACGAATACATTGGCGGGATCGTACGTAGGCAGGGCGGAGTTGCGCTGTCCATCAACGGCGTCGCCGATCATCTGCATCTACTTGCAAAACTGCGACAAGACCGAACCGTTGCGGACACCATTCGGGACTTGAAATCCTATTCTTCAGGTTGGATGCATAAGGTCTTCCCTGATCTGCGTGATTTCACTTGGCAGAATGGCTATGGGGCATTCACTGTTAGCGCTTCGCAGGTTCCGGAGGTCACGCGCTATATCGCGGAGCAGAAAGAGCATCATCAAGTGCAATCGTTCCGCGAGGAATTCGAGTCGTTCTTACGGAAGAACCAGATCGAATTTGATGAGCGTTATTTGTGGCGGTGAATCAATCACCCACTTCGTGGGCTCGGAAATTGGATTGATGGCACCTAGGGCTCCGAAGCATCGCCCTAGGCTTTATGCTGTCCGTCCGCATGCGCGGACTCGGTGAATGGTGCTCTTCAATTTGAATGTCGTGAACGAAGAACGCCGCTTAACGGGTGCCAAAAGGTTATGTGGAAGTGGATTTTGTCTCACGCAGCCGCCTCTGCAAAAATCTTCGCTCGCTTTCGTTCGTGACCAGGGCCAGGGCGCGTTCGTAGCTCGCGGCCGCGGCGGCGGGGTCGCCCAGGCGCCGGAGGAGGTCCGCGCGGGCGGCGTGCAGCAGGTGGTAGCCTTCGAGTTCGCCGGTGGCAGACAGTTCATCGATCAATTTCAATCCCGCAGAGGGCCCATCCGCCATCGCGACCGCAACCGCACGGTTCAGCGAGATGATCGGCGAAGGCGACATTTGGCCCAGCAGGTCATACAACCGGACGATCCGTGCCCAACTGGTTTCATCAGCCCGAAGAGCGCGGCAATGTTCCGCCGCGATCGCCGCTTGGATCGTGTACGGACCCACCTCGCCACGCAATGCTTCGTCCACCAACGGCAGCGCTTCATCGATCTGCGCGCGGTTCCATCGTGTGCGGTCCTGCTCTCCCAGAATGACCAGATCGCCTTCGTCATCAAGGCGCGCGTCGCGCCGCGAATCGTGCAGCAGCATCAGCGCCAGCAACCCGGTGACTTCCGCCGGCGGCGGCGACATCAAACGGCGGATCAACCGGCCCAACCGGATCGCTTCACTGGAAAGATCGGCCC
>JBDSEC010000156.1:0-3185 GCA_039920205.1 Pyrinomonadaceae bacterium | reverse complement strand
CCGAGGTCGATCGCAAGACCGGTTATTCGACCCACACTATTTTGGCCACGCCCCTGCGCGTTGATGGCGAAATGGTCGGAGTTTTGGAATTCGTCAATCGCATCGGCGATCCGCCCTACGACCCGTTCACACCGGACGAGATGGACAAGGCCGCGCACTATGCCGAAGCGATCGCCACGTTGGTCGAGGCGCGCGAATCGGCCACGATGGTCGAGACGCTTTTTGAACGATTGATGGCCCGCAGCAACGTTGAAGGAGCCGGCGACGAAACGGTGGAGGAACTGGGTCGTTGGCTGGACCAAGTCCGGTCGTCGCCTGAGCATCGGGACGTGATCGCCCTGGCCGTGCTCTTGCGCGAGGTCGCCGGCCGCGGCGATGCTGAACGCGCGCTGGCGCGGCGAGTATTGGAAACGCTGACGGGCTATTTGCGCGATTCGGACCGTACGAATTTTGGCTACCTGGGATTTTAAACCGGACGTGAATGGCAACAACGACTAAAACGGAACGCACCTCGGGTAAGTTGCCGGCGGATCTATGGTCCACCATTACCCCCGATACCGCCTGGAAAGGGCGGACCGGCAAAGGCGTGTCCGTTGCCATTATTGACAGCGGCATAGATACCACCCACCCGGCCTTGAGCGGCAAGGTCGTCGAATCCGTTGAAGCCGTGGTCGCCGGCGGCAAGGTGGCGTTCAAGCCTTCGACAACGGGTGATGCGGCCGGGCACGGCACCGCCTGTGCGGGGATCATCAGCAAGATCGCACCGGACGCGGCCCTTTGCAGCATCAAGGTGTTGGGCGCCAAGGCGTCGGGTTCGGGCGACATGTTCTTGGCGGGTTTGGATTACGCCATCAAACGGCGGATCAAGATCATCAACCTGTCACTCGGCACCAGCAAGCCGCAATATTTCGCGCCGTTGCATGATCTGTTGGACCGCGCATATCAAGCCGGTTGTGTCGTCATCGCCGCGGCTAATAATTTGCCGCAGTCCAGTTACCCGTCAGTCTTCTCTTCCTCGATCATTTCGGTGGTCAAGAGCGAGCGCACGGACCCGTTCGATTTTGGTTATCGTTTTGGTGAGGTGATCGAATTGGTCGCGCCCGGTGTGAATGTGGAAACGGCGTGGCCCGGCGGCGGCTACAAACGACTTACTGGTAATAGTTTTGCGTGCCCCCAGATCGCGGGGATCATCGCGCTATTGATCGAAGCCAACCCGACCCTGACACCGTTTCAAGTTAAGACAATCCTCTACGCTATCGCGGGTCGGAATGACGCGAGACGGGGATAACGGCAGAAACCCGACCGTAAGGAAGGGTGCTGCTCCGAAGCGGCTTGTTGTCAAAAGCGAAGAACCCAGTCGCTACCGCTCCCGGTTCTGACTTCATCCGAATCTCAATTGGCCAGCTTAAGCCGGAACTCAAATCGCTCGCCCGTAGACCCACTTGTCAAAAAACACTTGCAAGTTCCGCTTCGCCGCTTTTTCCAGGGCACGTTGAAAATCCACGGTCGTTACCGACTTGCCCCAGAATGCGCGGGTGTAGGCCTTGAGGCCGGTCCAAAACGCGCGGTCACCCATTTCTTCGCGCAACAAATAAAGGACCAGTGCGCCTTTCTGATAAACGATCGTCCGATCTTCGCGCGTGGGGTGGTCCCAGTCGGGAAAAACCAAAGGCTTGTCTTTGCCGGCATCGCGCACCTTTTCATAGCGCGTGCGGAATTTGCCGACCTCTTTCAAATACTCGTCGCGCCCAAATCGATGTTCTTTGTAAGCGGCGACCATGAAAGTGGCGAGGCCCTCGTTCAACCAAAAATGGGTCCAATCGACATTCGTTACCTGGTTACCCCACCACTGGTGCGCAAACTCGTGTGCGCCGAGCCAGTTCTCGCGCTCGTCCGCTAACACACCGCGACCGTACGGTTCATCTAGGACGGTGAATCCCGCCATTTCCTGCTGCGTGCCGCCGGCGGCGAGAACTTGGGTATAGGTCCGATAGGGATACTTCACGCCTGATCGTTCCTCAAAGAAATCCAGCTCATCAGCCGTGTCTCGGAATATCTTCCCGGTTTGATCGGCAGTGAAGCCCGGCGGAACCAGAAAACGGAGCATGACGCCACGATGCGTGAGCGTTACCTCGCGAAAATCGCCGGCGGCGAAACCGAATATGTAAGTGGGAACCGGTACCTTCTGTTCCCAAACCGACAACACTTTCCCATCTGGCAATTGTCGCGTTTCCGTATTCGTCCCATTCCCCACAACCTTTAACCCTGACCTCACGACCACGGCCAATTTAAATTGCGTGCGGTCGGACGGCGCGTCCAGGCAAGGCATCCATTGGCTAGTAGAGAACGCAGTATAAACCTGCTTTTCCGCGGGATAGAATTGCATGCCATACTTCGCCGTCCCGTGGAATGCGATCGTTACCCGGTCCGTCTGGTTCATCGATAGCTTGCGCGCGAGGTTGATACGCAAAACCTTTCCGTCCTGAACGAAGGTCAGCGGTCGACTGTGCCGGTCCTGAACTTCATCGATAATCAGATCGCCGTCATTAAATTCGATTTGGGCCTGTCCCGCGGTTAGCGAGCGAAACTCGACGGTCACCCGCCCGGACAGAGTCTTGGTGGCCAGGTCCGGTTCGATCCGCGCGTCGTACTTAATGGCGTCGATCGAAGGTGCGCCCAAGCAAACCGTGGCCATCGCGAAGCAGCCGAGCAGGAATGCCCGGTAGAAATGTCTTGTTGATCGGTTCAATTCGTTCTCTCAATTCGAAATAGAATGCGCAGACAACATACCGCTGTAACCATGGGTGATGTCAAATGGTTTTCGCAATTGCAACGGGCCAACGTGATCCGACGCCGAGTACCAAATCCAAATGACTTCAAAGACTTTAGGGCCGCTTGCAAAATTACGAAATGGTCGATGTTTCGCTTGGAGGGTTAGCCTCATTAAAAGTCAGATCGACGGTGTGTAATCAAAGTTTACTAGAACGCGGCTATGCCGCTTTATGTGCGGAAAGGTTCCACCTTTCAGGCAGTTAACTAAAAAAGATCGCGGCTACGCCGCCGGGGGCGTAGCCCCAAAGAGACTCGAAAGGGGCTACGTTTAGGCGAGGCGGAGCCATCGCCGCACATAGAGCGGCGAAGCCGCGGAAAGGCAAACGCCTTCATTAGAATGGGGATTTTGTGTC
>JBDSEC010000155.1:0-12226 GCA_039920205.1 Pyrinomonadaceae bacterium | reverse complement strand
TCGCCGTATTTCCGCGAGCTCTACAATCGCGCTTGCTGACGCCCGCTTTGCGCGAGCAGATCGGAATCTTGGACCCGTACGCCGATCTGCGGGAATATGTCGAGCATTCCGACGCGACCAACTTTTTGGATCGGCTGCTCTATGCCGACACCAAAACCTACCTGCACGAATTGTTGATGAAGCAGGATCAAATGAGCATGGCCGCGTCGATCGAAAGCCGCGTTCCGTTCCTAGATCACAAACTGGTCGAGTTCACCGCACGCCTGCCCCAACGAATGAAACTGCGCGGTTGGACCACAAAATATATCTTGCGCCGGGCGATGAACGGGATCTTACCGGATACGATCATTGCGCGCCGGAAGATGGGCTTTCCGGTGCCGGTCGGTGCCTGGTTCCGCGGCGAATTCCGCGGCGTCATTGATGAGTATGTGCTGGGTGAACGAGCGGCGCAACGGAGATTCTTCGAACCCACGGTGGTGCGTGAACTGGTCGCGCGACATCGATCGGGCACGGAGAATCACTCCGAACGGTTATGGGCCCTCGTGAATTTCGAGATGTGGCTGCGCCGTTTTATTGATGGCCAGGCGGTAACCGATACGGAAGTTGAATTGAAACAGTCAGTGGAAACAGTTTAGTGCCAAAGTATGATCGCTACGGAACAGATCACGGAACAGCGTAACCCCGCGGCAGACCAAATGCTGCGCGGACGCGACATCCTTTGCTTCAGCCATGACTGGAGCGGCGACCCGCTGTCCAAGACCCATTTGATGCGCGTGTTGGCGCGCGATAACCGCATTCTGTGGGTGAACTCGATCGGCAACCGCACCCCCACGGCGTCAAAGGCCGATATCGGCCGGGCCTGGAAAAAGGTGCGCTCGTTCACCGAACCGATCCGCGAACCCGAGCCGAACATTTTCGTATTGAATCCATTGGTGGTACCGGCCTACGGCAATCCGCGCGTGCGCCAATTCAATCAGCGAGTTTTGGCCGGACAAGTGCGCCGCGCGATGCGCAAGCTCAGCTTCAAGAATGCGATCAACATGGTCTTTAATCCGGCGGCGGCGATCATCGCCGGCAAGTTAGGTGAAGCTCAGTTGATCTATTACTGCGTTGACGAGTACACCGCTTTCACCGGCGTGGCGGCCGATAGTTTAGCGGCGCAAGAAGCCGAGCTTTGCCGGAAAGCCGATCTGGTCATCGTGTCGGCGGAAAAGCTCTATGAATCGAAATCGCGCTATAACCCGCAGACCCATTTGATCCGGCACGGCGTGGACTTTTCGCACTTTCGCACGGCACTGGATCCGGCGACCGAGGTGCCGGCCGAGATCGGGAACCTGCCGCGGCCGATCATTGGCTTCCACGGGTTGATCGCCGATTGGGTCGATCTGGAGATGATGATAAAAGTCGCCCGCCACTTTTCCGGCGGCTCGGTAGTGGTGGTCGGCAAATCGACCACCGACACAACCAAATTCGAAGCCGAGCCGAATGTGCATCTGCTCGGGCGGCAGCCCTATGCCACGTTGCCCTCCTATTGCAAAGGTTTTGATGTGGCGGTCAATCCGTTCACGATCAACGAATTGACCTTGAACGCAAACCCCTTAAAGGTTCGCGAATACTTGGCCGCGGGTTTGCCAGTGATATCGACCGCTATTCCCGAGGTCGAGGTGTTGGGCCAATGCCGCATTGGTCATGATGCGGACGAATTCATCCGCGAGATCGAAATCGCCCTGGCCGATCCTGGTCCGTCGGCGGAGCGTAGCGATGCGATCCGGGCTGAAAGTTGGGAAGCACGCGTCGATCAAATGCGTGAACTTTTGGCTGGACTACGGGGTTGACGGGAACGAGCAAACCTATGTGGTTGAGGGGGGTCTTTACCAAACGACGGTTGATCGGGCTCGCGGTTGTGATCGCTCTTTGGATCTTCGTGGCGTGGCTGGGCGCGCGGACGTTGATCGTTCAGGCGCCACTGGATCATGCCAGCGCCTTGGTAGTGTTGGGGGGCTCGGCGACCTACAAGGAACGTACCGAGCTGGCGGCGCGGTTATTTCGCGAGGGCCGGGCGCCACTGATCATCCTGACGGATGACGGTCAGAAGTCGGACTGGTCACGGACCGAGGGGCGCAATCCGTTGTTCGTTGAACGGGCCCGGGCCGAACTGGTTCGGATGGGTGTTCCCGAATCGGCGATCACGATCTTGCCCGGGACGGTGGGCAGCACGCAGGACGAGGCCGAAGCGTTACGCGGATTCATCTTCGCGCGCGGTTTGAGATCATTATTGATCGTGACGTCGGCCTATCATTCCCGTCGCGCTTTGCGCACCATGCGCGATGGATTGAGCGGCACTGGCGTTGTTGTCGGGTTGATCGCGGCCCCGACCGGAATACAGACACCGCGGCCGTTGCTTTGGTGGTTAATGCCGACCGGATGGCCGCTGGTAGCCGGCGAATATGTCAAGATGGTGTATTACCGAATAAATTACTGGAAGTAAACATGATTCGACGGAATTACCAGCGATGGCCGCACAATCAAAAACGATGGCCGCGACGCCTATTGGTCGCCTTGACCATCATTTTGCCACTGGGAGTGGCCGCCGCTGGCGTCGTGTTTGTGCTGGGACAGCAGCGTGCGCGCCGGGTCGAAGTGAATGGCAACACCATCAAGGTCGCGGCGGGCGGTGATCTGCAGGCCGCGCTAGATCGTGCCCAGCCAGGCGATACGATCTATTTGGCGGCGGGGGCAACTTTTAGTGGCCCCTATTCGTTGCCGAATAAGTCCGGGAGCGAGTTTATTACGATCCGCAGTGATGCGGCGGACGCGAATCTTCCGGTGGTAAATGAACGGATCGATCCGCGAAAATTTGGCCCCCGGCTACCGAAATTGATCTCGAACACCTACGAAAAGCCGGCCGTCCGCGCGGTCAATGGCGCGCATCATTATCGTTTCATCGCGGTCGAGTTTGGTCCCACCCCGCAGGGCGTCGGTAACGTCATCGAGCTCGGTACGTCTCAAGAGAACCGAGTGGAAGACCTGCCCCATCATCTTGAATTCGACCGCTGTTACATTCACGGCTCGCCTACCGATGGGCAGCGGCGCGGTATCGCGGCTAACGGCAAGTATGTTCGCGTGATCAATAGCTATTTCGCCGATTTTAAACGCAAAGGTGACGAAAGCCAGGCCATCGCAGCCTGGGGCAGCGACGGCCCGTTCGACATAATTAATAACTATATCGAGGCCGGCGCCGAAGGGATCCTTTTCGGTGGCGCTATCCCCAAACTGCCTTTGATCCCGTCTGACATAACGGTACGCGGAAATACCTTTAACAAGCCGCTGGAATGGCGCGGTGTGTGGCTGGTCAAGAACCACTTCGAGTTAAAATCCGCGCGGCGGGTCAAGATCGAAAATAACTTGATGACTAATAACTGGGCCGATTCACAGAACGGCACCGCTGTGCTATTCACCGTGCGGGTTGATAGCGGCCCCTGGGCGACGATCGAGGATGTCGAATTCACCGGCAATATCGTCCGCGGATCAGGCGCGGGAGTAAACGTCTATGGCGGCGAAGGTATGGGCGGCCGCCGCCTGGCTATTCGCAACAATGTATTTAGCGATATCAACAGTGCCAAGTGGGGCGGCCGCGGCCAGTTTATGACCGCCACCGAATGGGATGTTTTGACCGTCGAGAACAACACCATCTTTCAGGACGGAAATATCACCAGCGCCTATGGCAAGCCGATAACGAAATTTGTCTTTCGAAACAACATCGTGCCTTGGAACGAGATCGGAATGACCGGCGATAGCCACGCCGGTGGTCAGGATACGATCGATACCTATTTCCCTGGTGGGATGGTGGTTAACAACGCTTTCATCGGTGGCGACGCCAGCCGCATCAAAGCCCGCAACGCCTATCCGGCCTCGCCGGGCCAAATACGCTTTGTCGATCTGAACGGCGGCGATCTGCGGCTACGGCCCGACAGTCCGATGCGACGCGCGGGAGCGAGCGGTGCGGACATTGGAGCAAATTTGGACCCAGCGACAGTGGGGAAGAGCTAGTTTGGTTTTATGACTACACACGCAATGGAGATCGCAACGGGCGAACGGTTCGAATTCGGCAAGAATTGGAGCCGGTTTCTTGCGTTGCTTAATGACCAGCGGATCGCCGTGGCCGAGGCGTCGCTGTGCGAGATGTTGGAAGTTGACTCGTTGGCGGGAAAGAGTTTTCTGGACATCGGTTCGGGCAGTGGATTGTTTAGCCTGGCGGCGCGACGCTTAGGCGCCCGGGTTCACTCGTTTGATTTCGACCCGCAATCGGTAGCTTGCACGATGGAATTGCGCCGTCGCTATTTTCCTGATGATTCGCACTGGAAAGTCGAGGTTGGGTCGGCGCTCGATGCCGAGTATTTGAGATCGTTGGGTAAATTCGACGTCGTTTATTCCTGGGGCGTGTTGCATCACACCGGCGAGCTGTGGCAGGCCAGCGCTAACGCCGCGATCCCGGTAGCCGAGGGCGGCAAACTCTTTATTGCGTTGTACAACGATACCGGCAAGCAGTCCGAACGATGGCGATCGATCAAGCAAACTTACAATGGCCTGCCTCGGCTTCTCCGGACGCCGTTCGCCATGGCAGTAATGGCGCCCGCTGAGATCAAGTCGGTGGTGCGGTCGGTCTTAGACCGGCAACCGATGGAGTATGTTCGGTCTTGGACCCGGTACGACCAGGGGCGTGGTATGAACCGTTGGCACGATCTGATCGATTGGGTCGGCGGCTATCCTTACGAGGTCGCAACCCCAGAGCAGGTTACCGATTTCTTTCACCAGCGTGGATTTTCGCCGGCCAGGTCGAACTGCAACGGGACCGGTTTGGGGTGCAACGAATTCGTATTCGTCCAGAATGGCGTCGCGTATTCCGAAACCCCGCCGCTAATTGGATCTGAACTTTTCGGACCACCTGATTCAACCCTTTCTGCTCCGCCCGCGGCCACCGCTGCGCCCGAGGGCGCGTACCGAAAGCTTCGTTCGCACTTGTCGCGTTCGAATATCCCGGGCCTGGATGGAATGCGGGCCCTTGCGGTTTTTTTGGTGATCGCCTACCACTTTGGATTTAATCGGGTGCCGGGGTCGCACGGCGTGATGATTTTCTTCGTGCTGAGCGGGTTTCTGATCACCTGGCTGTTGTTAAAGGAATCCGAGCGTACGGGAACTATCAGCTTGCCCGGGTTTTATCGCCGGCGGGTTATCCGGATATTTCCGGCGTTCTATGTCTTTTGGATCCTGTCGATCGTGCTGCTTTTGGCCGTCGGCAGACAAGTTCCCTGGGGACACGCCTGGAGCGCTTTCTTTTACGTTAGCAATTATTACAACGGCATCTATGGCGATCCGAGCACGGCTTTCAGCCATACCTGGTCGTTAGCCATCGAAGAGCAATTCTATTTGCTCTGGCCATTTGTGTTCCTGTTTTTGCATAAAGATCTGCGCCGCCTGACCGGGGCCCTGGTCGGAATTATCGGCGCGGTCTGGGTATACCGCTTGATCTTGGTATTTGGGTTTGAACAGGAGCAATCGTACCTTTATGCGTCTTTTGACACACGCCTGGATTCGCTGATGGTCGGTTGTTTGTTGGCGGTAGTTTTGAAACGTGAAGTCCTCTCGCAAGTCTGGCGGTTATTCCTTCGCCCGTGGTTTCCCGTGGTCACGTTTGGTCTCTTGCTGGCATCCGTATTCGGCGGTCATTTGCTATTGGTTCGATACCGTGACGTGATCGGCTTCGCTATCGAACCCGTGCTGATCGCGATTTTGATCGCGCAGATCGTCGCGCGATGCGATCGGCTGTGGTGGAGTTGGTTGAACTGGGGTTGGGTCAGATTCTTGGGTCGCATCTCGTATTCGCTCTATTTGTATCAGCAACTGACGCTATTCCCGGCGCGCAAAATGCTCCAGCAGTATCCGATCCCCGTGCAATTTGTAGGTGCGATAGTTATTACAGTGTTGGTGGCCTATCTCTCCTATGCCATCGTCGAACGTCCGTTTCAACGTCTGCGCGGAAGAGAACCACAGCCGTTGGGTGGCGGCAAACCGGCCAACATCGCGACGCGTGAAACGCCCTCGCCCGGCCTGGTTTCTGGGTAAGTTTCTGAGCTTCACCCGCAATATAGTTATAATGGGCCGTCTAGACGTAGGGATAATTATGCGCAAAACCATCAGATCATGTTTCCTGTCGATCGCCTTGATCACAGTTTTTTCGACCCAGTTGCCGGCTCAGAGCCGAACCACGACGCCGGCCCGCGAGCGCGTCTGGGCAGAGGGGTCGACCGCGGCCGAGGTGACGGTCACTTTAAGCGAGGCATTCCTCAATTCCTTCTTTGAGGCCGTTTTCACTAACTTGCAAAAGCCGTCCTATCCGTTGTCGTTGATCGGCGGCACCGCTCCGCCGGCAGTCGCCGGACCGAAAGGTTCGAACGCCGCCGTCACAGCGCAGTGCCCCAGCCAGATCGTGCTGGAACGCGAAGTCTCGGGCGTCAAGACCGAGATCCATTTCCGCGATGGGCGGATCGAGGCTCCGTTGGCTTTCTCCGGTACGTATCCGTTGGCAATTATCGGTTGTATTGAATTCACCGGTTGGGCTGACGCGACCGTCGCGTTGTCGTTCGATCAAGGAAGACAACTGCTTAGCGGCCGGGTCAGCGTAGCGCAGGTGCATCTATCCGGAGTGCCGAATTTGACCAGCGGCGTCATCACGCGGTATGTACAAAGTTCGCTGGATTCAAAGATCAACCCGGTCGAGATCCTGCGCGCCGAGCAGTTGTCGGCGGCGATTCCGGTCAAGCCGGCTGGCGGGTCGTTACGACTGCGGGCGAGGGAAGTGCGTCCGGAGATAGCTCCCGGTGAGCTGCGGTTGCGGATTTCGTATGAATTTGTGAAGGGGGATTAGCTACGGTTTGGAGTTCCTACATTAGGCCTGTTTTTCTCAATCAGTCTCAAACACTTTGATAGAACGAACCACCCCGGGCGCAAGCGCCCCACCCCTCCTTAGCCAAGGAGGGGAATTTTGGGCGCTACGCGTGTTAATAAACCCTTTATTCTCAGTAACTTAAATAGTCTGTCGAATTCTCTCAACTCCCCTATATTTGCGTGCGGATAAAAGTTGACAAGGAGACACTCAACTATTATACTAGCCACACGTTCAAGTCGCTGGCGGTCTACTTAGAAGTGCCCAGTATTGGCCTGACGTCATTTTAATGGAATTAAACGTTACTGGAGAGCGAAAATACTATGAGCAAGATAATAGGCATTGACTTGGGTACAACCAACTCCGTGGTGGCGGTGATGGAAGGCGGCGAGCCGATCGTCATCACTAACTCGGAAGGCGGACGCACCACCCCATCGGTGGTGGCTTTTACCAAGGACGGAAATCGTCTGGTCGGCCAGGTGGCTAAGCGCCAAGCGGTGACCAATCCGGAAAATACCGTCTATTCGATCAAAAGATTTATGGGCCGGCGTTTTGACGAAGTCGGCGAAGAGATGAAGCAGGTGCCGTACCAGGTACAGGCGGCGGGCGGTGACGTGCGCGTTGCGGCTGGCGGCAAGGAATACAGCCCGCCCGAGATCTCGGCGATGATCCTGCAGAAGATGAAGCAGTCGGCCGAAGATTACCTCGGTCAGAAAGTTGACAAAGCGGTCATCACGGTCCCGGCCTATTTTAATGACGCGCAACGCCAGGCGACCAAGGATGCCGGACGCATCGCGGGCCTGGAAGTCATGCGTATCGTTAACGAGCCGACCGCGGCGGCGTTGGCCTACGGCCTAGACAAGAAGAAGGAAGAGACCATCGCGGTGTTCGACTTCGGCGGCGGTACCTTTGACATCTCCATCTTGGAAGTGGGCGAAGGCGTCGTGGAAGTAAAATCGACCAACGGCGATACTCACCTTGGTGGTGACGATATCGACGAGCGCCTCATGGAATGGATCATCGAAGAGTTCAAGAAGGATCAGGGTATCGATCTTTCGCAGGACAAGATGGCCCTACAGCGTTTGAAGGAATCGGCCGAGAAGGCCAAGATCGAGCTCTCGTCGGCAATGGAGACCGAGATCAACCTTCCGTTCATCACGGCGGATGCTTCGGGTCCGAAGCACTTGGTGATGAAACTGACCCGCTCGAAGTTCGAGCAGTTGATCGAAGCCATCCTCGGCCGCTTGCGGTCGCCGGTGGAACAGGCGATCAAGGATTCGGGCGTCGATGCGAAGAAGGTCGACGAAGTCGTCCTGGTCGGTGGTTCGACCCGCATCCCGAAGGTACAAGAAATGGTCAAGGAATTGTTTGGCAAAGAGCCGAACAAATCCGTGAATCCGGACGAGGTCGTGGCGATCGGCGCGGCGGTTCAGGCGGGCGTGTTGTCGGGTGAGAAGACCGACATCCTGCTTTTGGACGTGACCCCGTTGAGCTTGGGTATCGAAACCTTGGGCGGCGTGTTCACTAAGTTGATCGAACGGAACACGACGATCCCGACACGTAAATCCGAGATCTTCTCGACCGCGTCGGACAACCAGACTTCGGTCGAGGTGCATGTGCTTCAAGGCGAGCGCCAGATGGCCGGCGACAACCGCACGCTGGGCAAATTCCATTTGATCGGAATTCCGCCGGCACCGCGCGGTATCCCGCAGGTCGAGGTCGCTTTTGACATCGACGCCAACGGCATCGTGAATGTTTCTGCCAAGGACATGGGAACCGGCCGTGAACAGAAGATCACCATCACTTCATCGTCGGGCTTGTCCAAGGACGAGATCGATCGGATGATGCGTGATGCGGAATCGCACTCGGCCGACGACGCCAAGAAGAAGGACGAGATCGAGTCGCGCAATCGCTTGGACGGTCTTCAGTACCAGGTTGAAAAGACCTTGAACGAGAACCGTGAAAAGGTCGATGCGGCTGCGATCACCGAGGTCGAGACGGCGTTGGCTGCGGCCAAGGAGGCCCTGGTGGACGGTACTTCAGAGAAGATGAACGAGGCGTTCAACAATCTGCAGACCGCTTCGCATAAACTGGCCGAGGCGCTGTACAAGACGGCGGCGCCGGACGCCGGTGCCGAGCAGGCCGATGCGGCCGCGGCGGGCGCGACCGAAGGCGGTACGGCCGGCGGCGGTGAAGATAACGTGATCGACGCCGAGTACGTGGACGTCGACGAAGATAAAAAGTAAGACTCGACGCATAGATCGCCGGTCGTGAAGGTTAGACTTGAACGGGAGCGTCTGCGGGCGCTCCCGTTCGGGAATTTGGTTTCCGTTCCGCGATCAATTCAACATGGCAAAAGACGATTACTACACGGTTCTCGGTATCAAGCGCGACGCTAAGCCGGAAGAGATCAAAAAGGCTTACCGGCGTTTGGCGCGCAAGCATCACCCGGATGTAAATCCGGGCGATAAGAGCGCCGAGGACCGCTTTAAAAAGATCACTGAAGCGCACGACGTTTTGTCCGATGAGAAGAAGCGGAAGGTTTACGACCGCTTCGGCCAATATTCGGACAATCTGGCGGACGCTGCGGCACAGGGCGGAGGTCAGGCCGGAGCTCGTGGCGGTGGGCCCAGTGCCGGTGGGTTTGATTTCAGTGGGTTCGATTGGGAATCCGCGACTGGTTCGGGTGCACCGGGCGGTAGTGGGTCGAGTTTCCGCGACATCTTCTCGGACCTGTTTGGGGGCCGCTCGCGTCAGGCAGAACCGCCGGTGGCCAAGCCGCAGCCGCGCAAGGGCGAAGACATTGAAATGCCCTTATCGCTTTCTTTTGAAGAAGCGATCAAGGGGATGACGACTAACATCGTCGTGAATCGTTCCGAAGAATGCAGCCGCTGTCATGGTGTCGGTGACACCGGCGGCGCGATCGTTACCTGTCCAACCTGTAAAGGGGTGGGTCAGGTCCAACGCACCGGTGGACGGCTGCAGTTTACCCAAGAGTGCCCTGATTGCGGCGGTACGGGACGGCGGCGTCAACCGTGCGGCATGTGCAAGGGTACCGGGAATATTCCCAAGAAAGAGACCGTCACGGTGCGCATTCCGCCCGGGGTCGAAACCGGTTCGCGGGTACGCGTGAAGGGCAAAGGCCAAGGCGGCCGTTTGGGGGCGCCGGCCGGTGATCTGTTTATCATTACCAATGTCGGACGGCATGAACATTTTACGCGTAAGGGCGACAACATTTATGTGACCGTGCCGGTGACCGTGCCCGAAGCGGCCTTGGGCGCGAAGATCGAGGTGCCCACCGTCGAAGGTAAGGCGCAACTGAAGATCCCGGCAGGTACGCAGTCGGGGCAGAAGTTCCGCCTGCGCGAACGCGGTGCTCCGAGTCTGCGCAACGCGAATCTGCGCGGCGACCAATTCGTAGAAGTGCAGATCACGCTGCCGAAAGTTATATCGGAAGAGAGCAAGGAATTGATGCGCAAGTTTAGTCAGGCCAATCCCGAAAATCCGCGTACCGTTATGGGATTGGATTAAATCCGCTTGGGGTGTGACCGATCATGAGCAAGGTCAAACGAAAAGCCAAAACCTATACCATCAGCGCCGTCGCCGAAACGTACGACATTCACCCGCAGACTTTGCGGCTGTACGAACGCGAAGGGTTGCTTAAACCCTCGCGGTCGGACGGTAACACGCGGCTCTATACCGACGAAGATCTGGAGCGGCTCGAGGTCATTCTGTCGCTGACCCGTGACCTAGGTGTCAACCTGGCCGGGGTCGAGATCATTATCAATATGCGCGAAAAGATGGACGCGATGCAGCAGGAGTTCGAGCGATTCTTCAATTACTTGCGCGCGCATGCCGAGCAGTTCTCGAATTTCACCGAACCGCCACCACCCGAGGCGGGCGCGTTGGTACCGATCTCGCGCACGGTGATCTGGCGTCGACGTTCAGGCCGGGAATAGCGCGGAACTGACCACGAACGTGATTTGCTTGGTTGCCGTAAGTTATGCTTAATTCTTGCGAATGGAACCATTCCGGACACAGCTTGGCTGCTGCCCATTGCGGTGGGGCTTGCCTCACCGAGCGATTCTCTTAAATTCCGGCGGCTGGGCCGCGAATTTTGCTTTTCGCGCAGACGGGAATAAGAACAGTCGCGGCAAGCCGCACCGAACGAATGCGACCCGGTGAGGCAAGCCTCACCGCTCGGGTCAGCGGCCAAGCCGATTCCAGGGCCGCGCCCTTATTTCTGCAGTTGCTTCGATCGAATCCGTCCGCATCTTACGCCGGTTGCGTCGACGAAAATTACGTAGGCCTGTGCGATGCCAATTGACCCGTCCGTCGAATAAAAAGAGGGTCGATTTCCTACCTTTAATTATTATCCTCCAGGTCATCGGTTTAGGTTTAGTTGGCGGCCAGCCATCCGCTCTAAACATTACCACCCAATTGGGTAGTGACTTCGTTGGCGGACTGCGTTAATACTCCTTAGATGAAATTTGGTCTGGGCGCGCTGGAGTGAGCAACGGCGAAAGGTCTAGGGCAGGAGCAACTTTGGCTTGGTGAAACCCAATTCCGGGGGAGGGGCTAACCAAGTTTGTTATTGGTTGAGCAAAAAGTTAGAATCTCGCCGTCCGTATAACACGCATAAGCCTCCTCAGGCCGTTTATAAATTGAAATTCCCGGTCTATGACCGGAATGGTCGTGTTGGAAACGCGGAGAATAGTTAACCTCGGCCCTGGTGCGACCCGCATCAGACCGAATCGTGCAGTAATGATTTCACGATCTTTGGATCGCAATTGGCTTTAGGGCCTATTACACAAAAAAGGAAACGTTCCCATGAAGAAGACTCTGTTTCTCGCGGTTGCGGTAATTTGCGCGGCTTTCTTACTGGCTAGCTGCGATAAGCTCTCCAGCAACAGCAACTCTGGATCGAACGGCAACAACTCGAATTCGGGCAAGTCGGGCGATTCTAAGCCGGGCGACACGACCGCCAGCAGCGGTGACATCGGTGTGCCAGAATGCGACGCCTACATCAAGAAGTATGAAGCTTGCATCAACGACAAGGTGCCGGCGGCCAGCAAAGACATCATGAAGAATTCGTTCGATCAAATGCGTAAGTCGTGGAAGGCCGCAGCTGCGACCCCGGAAGGTAAAGCCGGCTTGGCGAATGCTTGTACCCAGGCGATGGATGCCGCGAAGAAGTCGATGGGCGCCTACGGCTGCGATTTCTAAGCGAGCGCTTTCAATATAGAACTTGGTTCTAAACCGAGAAGCGCGGAAGGTTAACCT
>JBDSEC010000154.1:0-3660 GCA_039920205.1 Pyrinomonadaceae bacterium | reverse complement strand
GCCAATGGACCGCGCCGGGATGATCGAAGAGATTAACCGTAGTTATGAAATGCAAGCTGGTGATCTCTTGTTGCGCGGTTTCCGCTTGGGAGCACCCAAGCCGGTCCTGTTTTCTCGTGTTCTGACGCGTATGGGCATCACCGGTGTCTACAACCCATTTACTGGGGAAGCAAATTTTGATCGCGAAGTGCACCCCGTCGAACTACCATTTGTGATAGCACACGAGATGGCGCATCAACGTGGGTTTGCGCGCGAGGACGAAGCCAATTTCGTGGCGTTTGTTGTTTGCGCGAATTCCCCGAACGCCTATGTGCGGTACTCGGGCTTTTACAACGCGCGATCGGTCCTGCGCGTGTTGCTAACGGTTTCGCCGGACGATGCGCGAGCGATCGCTAAAACTCTTGCGCCCGGGCCGCGCGCGGACGAAGTGGCGGTGCGCGCCTTTTGGCGGCAGCACCTAGGCCAAACCAGCGCCGCGACCAATTACGTTAACGACAAATACTTGAAAGCCAATCGCATACCGAATGGAACCAACAATTATTTGGATTCGAATGCTCTGGTGATCGCGTATTACTTAAAGGTCGGCTGGTAACTTTTGGGGGTTGCGCAACAGCGTACACAGAGAAAAGCAGATGCTAGAGGTAGGAATCTATCTGATCTGCACCCGCCGGTCGCATATATTTTTCGATGTGTACTTTCGGACTTGCCTGAGATCTGCTTTTCTTTGTTTGCTCGGTGGCTAATTTCCCCCAGTCTTAGCCACTGGAATCTTACGGGAAACTAATGTCAATCCCAGGAGGAAGTAGAAGATCATCGCCACCTCGGAATCACCCAGGTTGTAATGCAGCATCCCACTGATGAAGAACCCCGCCATGCCGCCCATCGCGCCCAGCAGGATCCCGCGCTCGCACCAGTCCGATCTATCCGCTGTGCGCAATCGCATCCATAACCACCGCGCGTAAGCAAATAAAAGCCAAAGCCAGATCAGCAAAGCCGGCACACCGCGCTCTAATGCGAGTTGCAGCGGCGTGTTGTGCATATGGCTTGGAGGAAGTTTGCCGCTGTCGAAAAGGTTCCACTCGCGCCAATGGGTTTTGATCGAATCCATCCCGACACCGACCAATAGGTGCCGCGGTTTACTGACCAATAGTCCAAAGCCTTCGCGCCAAACCGTCACGCGCCACTGAGTCGAACCGTCGCTCTTGTCAACCAAACCCACCTGCCGGTACTGCTGCACGACGAACATACCGGCCAAAACGAGCGGGATCGCAACCGCCACCAATACGATCAATCCCCGGCGGCTGGCACCGGCGACTACGATCACAAAGGCCGAAACTAATAGCCCTAATTCCGAAGCCCGAGTCGCCGTCAGCAACAGCGCCAAACACAATCCGCCAAAGGCGACCAGGAACAGCAGCACGGCCAGTGAACGTTTCGGCTTAAAAGCAATAAAGAAACCGAAGGCCAGCGAAGCAGTTAATTGAAGCGTTTCGGCAAACGTCACGTATTGCCCGTAGAGTCCTCCGGCGCGCCAATCCCGCGCCCGCCGCCAACCCGTGAAGCCGAGTCTCTCCTCGGCCGTGGTTCCGTTCAGCAACCCGCCGCGTGGCAATTCCACGATCGGCAGACCCTCCAAATGGTAGATCCGCAGCCGCGCCGGACCCGGCCGGGACGCGTCGGACAGAGCGTTCACGATTTGGTCCGGGTTAATCACCTTTTGCCCGTCGATCTCCATCAGAGTGTCGCCGTTGACCACGGGCAGAGGCGCCGTTTGACCGGACTCCGCGCGAAAGATCCCGCGGGTTAGCGGGCCGTTGGGCACGACGCCCTCAACCTGCACACCGCGGCCCAGGGCGCGTTGGATCACCGTGTGCCCTACGCCGACTAAACTGGAAGCCAGCAAGACCAATGCTAACGCGCAGCGAATGCGTGGAGCGCGGACGGCGTGCGCAACGACTAGAACAATGGTAAAGAGCGCGGCCGCACGCAGCTTGCCGACCGAGACCGCGCGTTCGTACGACAAAACGCTCGAAACCACCGTCACACCAAAAAAAACTAGGATCGGTAGCAGCACCGGCGAGCGCGGAAACGCCAATCTAGGTCGCACCAGCAAGCGCAGCCCCCAGAACAAGAGGGCAAAAAGCCACGCCCCCTGCGTCACAGCAATCGAGTGAGGCGCAAAAGCGGCAAAGACAAACAACCAGAAAATGATCGACCGGTCCAGCCAAACTGTGGCGGCTGGGTAGTCATCGAGGTTAACCGAAGTATTGTCAGCGGCTGTCATTGTGGCTCGATAGCGAACGTAATGGAAATAGTTATGTCGCTCGATTTGCGGCTACTCCGCCCGATGAGCGGATGGGCTCCGCATTTCCGGCTAGTTACGGTGGACCAAATCTTTCTCCGCCTCGAAGTGTCAATTCTGCCGCGAACTTATACAATACCAAACGAGCTCGCATCATACCGTGACCGTGAGAAAACTTCATGCATAGAACTACCCCGTTACGGGCCGTGGTTGTCTTGCTGGCGCTGATCGCCAGTGCTGTTTCCCAGACCATTCCCGTTAGTGAAGCCGAGGCCCGGCGCATAAAGGCGCTGCCCGCGATGGTCGGGGCCTTTTCGCATGTCGATCTGAACCGCGCCGCGATCCTGCAGGAATGGGTCACGATTACCGAGATTAACGCGCCGTCAGGCGAGGAGCGGGAACGCGCGCTTTATATTGAAAAAGAGTTGCGCAAACTGCATCTGGACGACGTGCATTTCGATGCGGCGGGCAATGTGATCGGGATCCGAAAAGGTACGGGCGGCGGTCCGCGCATTGTGATCGACGCGCATATGGACACGGTTTTTAAGGCCGGCCTGAAAATCAAGGCGGTCATTCGCGGTGGCAATATCTACGCGCCCGGCGTGGGTGACGACACGCGCAATATTGAGGCCATGCTGGCCATGATCCGCGCCTTGAACGCCGCACAGGTGAAGACGCGGGGCGATCTGATCTTTCTCTTCACCGTTGAAGAAGAATCAAACATGCGCGGCGCGAAGTCCTTTACCAAGGAAAATAAAGGCAAGATCGATCACTACATTGCGCTCGACGGCGGGTATGACGGCATGACCTATGCCGGGATCGGGATCTTCTGGTACCGCTATCATTTTTTGGGGCCGGGTGGGCATACGCGCTTGCCGTCGCCGCCATACTCGGCGGTGCTGGCCATGTCCCGGGCGATCACGCGTATCTATCAGATAAACGTTCCCAGTGGGCCGCAGTCCTTCCTGAACATCGGCATGGTCGGCGGATCCGAGGTGGTTAATGCTAAGGCCGCGGATGCTTGGTTCACCGTCGATCTGCGTTCGACCGATCAAGCGACGATCGATGACATGAAACGACAGATCGACATTATCGTGGCGCAGGAGGCCGCTCGCGAACTTCTTCGGACCAAAGAAGACATCATCACTCAGACCCCGGTTGCAAATCTGCCCGGCCACCGTTATGGGTTTCTGGTTAAATCGTCCGAAGCGATCTTTCGTGCCATGGGCTTTGATCCGCCGGTCGGAAACAGCGGTTCGAATAATGCAAGCGCGGCCCTTAATAATGGTATTTCGGCGATCTCGACCGGGTCCGGGCCGTGCGGCAACCCGCATGCTTTGAGTGAGGGGTGCGAGATC
>JBDSEC010000153.1:0-9069 GCA_039920205.1 Pyrinomonadaceae bacterium | reverse complement strand
TTGTGAGCATCGTGAAACCCACAGATTGTCTCAGCGTGGTCATGCCGTGCTTCAACGAAGGTCAGACCGTGCGCGTCATCATCGATCGGGTCTTGAAGTCGGAGTACGTCACGGAACTCGTCGTCGTCGATGACGGCAGCACCGACGGCACCCCCGACATCGTCGCCTCGATTTCCGACTCGCGTATTCGACTCATTCGCCAACCCGAGAATCTCGGGAAAGGCGCGGCCCTGCGGCGCGGTTTCGCCGAGGTGTCCGGACCGTATGTCATCGTGCAGGATGCCGACCTGGAATACGACCCGGAGGATATCCCGAGCGTGATCGCGCCCATCATGGAAGGCCACGCGGCGGTCGTATACGGTTCGCGATTCATGGTGCGCCGCGCCGCCCGCGTCCTCTACTTTTATCACTTTGTCGCGAACAAGGGTCTGACCTTTCTGTCGAACATCGTGACCAACCTGAACATGACCGATGTCGAGACGGGTTACAAGGCTTTTCGCGGCGACATCATCCGCAATATGATCATTACCTCGAACGGATTTGGTTTCGAGATCGAGGTCACCGCCAAGATCGCCAAACTCGGTTGCGCCATCTACGAAGTACCGATCAGCTATTACGGTCGTACTTATGAAGAAGGCAAAAAGATCGGGATGAAAGACGGCATCGCGGCGTTGTGGTTCATCGTGAAATTCAACCTACTGGTTGGATTGCGCTCGTCATTCAGACAAGTGCCCGAATTACCGCCGGCGGCGTCGCCGGTTCAACCCTCCTCGCGCCCGATATAAACTGTGCCCTCATTTCCCCAAGTCAACCATCGATTTTGGATCTGCGCCGGTATTTTCGTAATGCTGGTCGGGTGGCTATTGATCTGGCCCTACACGGGCGACGGAGATTCCATGCTGCATTATTGGAACCTTCGTCACTCCTTTGGTGACCCACGTCAAGGTTTGACCTCCTGGGCGCGGCCGCTTTTCGTGCTGACGATGATGTTTCCAGCACGGGGCGGGGTGTTTGCCGTCCGCTGTTTCGCGGCCCTGCTTACCACGATCCTGACTTGGCAAACCATGCGTTTGGCCGATGATCTGGAGATCCCCCGCGCGACCATGGCGGGACCGCTGCTGATATTTCAACCGTTAGTGTTTGCGTTGGCCAGCGACACCATGACCGAGTTGCCCATGGCCCTCGGCACGGTAATCGCCCTAAGGCTTTGGTTCGCCCGAAAATACGCGTTTTCGTGTCTGGTGGTCTCATTCCTGCCTCTGCTCCGGCCGGAAGGTTTCTTCATTGCTCCGTTCTGGGGCCTGTTTTTGTTGTTTCTCCCGCTCCGGACGGGTTTCCCGAAATTACTGGCGCGATTAGGAATCGGCACGCTGTTGGCCACTGGGATGATCTGCCAAATTGCGGTCTGTTATTGGGTAACGAATGACGGACTCTATTTCATCCACGCTTGGTCTTGGCCGGCGTATATGCCGAGCTATGTCGGGGGCAGCTTTTGGCATCATTTTATAAGGTGGCCAGGCTATTGCGGGTGGATCCTGTTTCCCCTTTTTGTTTTAGGGATCCGTCCCTCGCTGAACCGAAAAATGGCGCTCCCGTGGGTAATATGGGGCGTCGTGTTTATGACCCACACCATACTATTTTGGCGGGGCGCGTTTGGCGCGATCGGACTGATGCGTATCTTGGCCAGCACGTCTCCGGTTACGGCCGTGATCATGCTTTACGGGTGGAATTTTTTGCTCGGCATCGAATGGGTGCAGCGGTTACGTCCCGTGTGGCACCGTTTATTGCCGGTTGCGCTGGTGTTGGCGGCGGCGGCGACGGCGATGGTCTACTATTACGCCGACGCCGTACATCACCGATGCTTTGGCGCCCGCCAAGCGGCCAACTATGTGCGGCAAAACAATTTAACGGCCGACGCCCCTCGTTTCTTCGTGGGCGATCCGATGGTTTTGGCGGCGCTAGACTACCCTGATTTTGACGAGCGTTTGGTAATCAATCGATTCGACCGGCTTCAGTTGAGGCAATTGGCCGACCTCCCGCTGGGATCGATCGGCGTGTGGGATAACCAGCAGGGGCAGATGTGGCATAATGTTAAACCTGAGGAGTTGAGCGATCTGGGATACACCACACTCTTTACGACCTCGAAATCAGTGCGGGTCTATTATTTGATCGACAATTTGCTCCCGACCGGTTCCTGGACGATGGACATTCGGTTTGTAGTGGTCAGGAAGGATCGCGCCGCGAAGTGATTCACGGGATACAATTTTAATGAGTGAATCTGTTGTCTACGTTGGCAAAGACCTGGAGGCCATGGACTTTGCCGAGAATTATCACAACTGGATATTGGACGAGTTCGCGCCCTTTCTGGGCCAACGATTGGTCGAAGTGGGCGCGGGCGCGGGCGGATTCTCGGAACTGATCATCAAACGATCGCCCGCCTCATTGGCGTTGATCGAACCGTCGCGTGATATGTTCGGCCGGCTACAGGAACGACCGTGTGTGCGCAACTGTGACGGTGAGGTTCGGACCTACAACGCAGTCTTTACCCAGGTCTGCGAAGAGGTAAGATCCCAACACCGGCCCGATTCGATCATCTATGTGAATGTGTTGGAACATGTCGAGGATGACGTGGCCGAGCTAAAGGCTATGCACGACACGCTGGAACCTGGCGGGCGTATCTTCATCTTTGTTCCGGCACTGCCGGCGCTCTACAGCAACTACGACAAGCAGATCGGACACTTCCGGCGCTACACTCGGCCGGTTTTGGAAGAACGAACGATGGCCGCGGGCTTTAAGATCCTAAAGTCGGGTTATTTCGATTTTGCCGGCATACTTCCGTGGTGGGTTAAGTACCGGCTAATGAAGTCCGAGAACATGGAACCCGGGGCGTTGAAAGTCTATGACAAGTTCGTGGTTCCGGCGACCAAGCTGTTCGAATCGCTGATCCGTCCGCCGATCGGAAAGAACCTTATCCTGATCGGCGAGCGGTCTTAAGAATTTTAGCCGCGGATCTACGCAGATTAAGAGGATCTGAATAGGCATTTAAAGGGAATTTGGTTTATTGAACGTCTATCCCAATTGGAACGGCGTTTTTGTCAGATCCGCGTTATCCGCGTAAATCCGCGGCAAAATTTCTTAACGCCGGCATGGTGGGAGATTTTCTGCAACCAGGTCCGGTTTTCGCGCATCATTTAGGCGCAGTAAACCGCTACTCTCTCTTGAAATGCGCGCCGGTCTCTGTTAAACCAACGTGGTACGGTTCGCGCCCTTGATAGTCACACAGGATAGTTAATTGTCTCCCGGAGAAGACCATGAGGAAAAACGTTTTACTTCCGTTGATCGCCCTCGCGCTGATATTGGGTCTGAGCATCGCCGCCTTTGCCGACACCATCCGAATGAAGGACGGCAGTATTTACAAAGGCAAGGTGGTGGGCTTTAAGGATCAGCAGTTTACCATTTTGATCGGCAACCCGGCCCGCGGCCGGCAAAGCCGGTTGATCCTTTATATTGACGATATTGATTCGATCGAATTCGATTCGTCCACCGGGACTGCATCTACCTATCCGGATGACGATGGACCGGCAACCTACAATCCTCCGGCGACGAATCCGCGGCCGACAACGAACACCAACACCGGAAACACCCGGCCCAATACCAATCCGCCGGCCACTAATAACAATTCGGGCGGAAATCCGCGGCCCAACAATCCGCCGGCGACGAACAATTCGGGCGGAAATAATTCGGGCGGTAACAATACGGGAAACAATAGCGGCGGCGCCTTTTTCCCGATCAAAGTTCGCGTCACCGGTGACAACACCACCAATGGTTGGACCAATACCGGATTCGTGGTCCGCAAAGGACAGCGTTTGCGCATCAGCGCTTCCGGCCGCGTAATGTTGGGCAACGGGCGGTTTTCGACGCCGGGCGGGATCAGCACCCTACCGGATGCTAGCAAGTTGATGTCCAACGAACCGACCGGCGCCCTGATCGCCGTTATTGGCGACAACAACAACGATTTCGTTTTCATCGGCGCGCGGCGTGAATTCGTCGCTTCACAGGACGGCTATCTGTTCCTGGGCGTGAATGAGAATAATCTGGATGACAACACGGGCGCCTACGATGCGGTGTTGGAGGTCGAAGCGGGTAATCCCTAAACTGACGCCCGATCGATCGCCGGAATAAGCTGCGGCCCTGCGCCCTAACGGGTGGCAGGGCCGTACTCGTTCTGGGGCGTGGAACTTAACGACAGCGAACGCCGGTTTGCGCCCGTGCATCAGATACAAAAGCCGGATTTGGGCTCGTTTCGACTGTCTCGCGGTTGGTTAGACGTTCGCCCCGACCCAAAGGTAGGTTATTATTGGTCACCATCGAATTTAGTTAGGGATTTTCGCCATGAATCATTTTCTCTCTGTTCGACGCATCGCTTCGCTGACCTTAGCGACGTTCGTTCTGCTGGGCACGGTCGTGCCCTTATCGGTGTTAGGACAATCCGGACGCCAACAGCCGGCGACCGGCGACAAGAAGAAGAACAAACGGCCCGATACCCCACCGGGTGACCAGCAAGACCCACCACCGGTCGATGTGGTAAATCGGCCCCAGGATTCGGAGGTCGTGACCATCGCCAGTAACTTGGTCGACGTGGACGCGGTCGTCTACAACAAAAAGACCAAGGCAATTGTTACCGGCTTGAAGAAGGAAAACTTTCGCGTCTATGAAGACGGGCAAGAAATGGAGATCACCAACTTTTCCACGCCCGATGCGCCCATAACCGTGGCCGTCGTGGTCGAATACAGCAAGTTAGGTGAAATGATCGGCTATTACGGCAGCGGCGGAATGGACGATGGAAAGTTGGAAACGGTGCGGCCCGTCGCGCAGTTCCTGACCCAATTCGTTCGTCCGACGGATTATGTCTCCGTGATCGCTTTTGATATTCGACCGACTCCGCTCACCGATTTTACTAATGACCCGGCGCGATTAAATGCGGTCATCAGTTTGTTGCTGAGGAACAATCCAGCATTCAAAGAGACTAATCTTTTCGATGCCTTGAAATTCACCTTAATGGGTGGCAAGGGCGATTCGGTCGTGTTAGAGCATTCGGAAAAGGAGACGTCAGAATACGCCGGTCTAGCCAGCGTCACCGGGCGCCGGACCGCGGTCCTGCTGGTTGCCTCTGGATTGGATACGTTCAGCAAGATCAATTTGGGCGAAGTGCGAAAGGTCATTCAAAATGCAGGCGTACCGATCTATATCATTGGTACCGGGAACATGTTTTTGAAGAAGTACGACGCGCAGATGTCTGCGCAGGATGGTGTTGAGGGAGCGACCGCGCCCGGACGGATGTCGTTTCTGCAAGCGGCCAGTAACTTAACGACTTTCTCGAAAGAGTCCGGCGGAGCGTTTTATCCCGTCACCTTCCCCGGCGAGATCGGCGCAGACTTGCAGGCGATCAACATACTTTTGCGCAACCAATACAGCCTCGGCTATCGCCCGATCGAAAAACCGGGTGATAAGCAACGCAAGATCGTGGTAAAAGTTGATGTCGATGGCGACGGCGTGACTGACGACAAAGAATTCGTTATCCAGCATCGGCAGTTCTACAATCCGAAGAAGGCGACGCCGCCGGCGACCACGAAGTAGGCCGGCAAAGGTAGACGGCAGACAGTAGCTGAGCCCGATAGACGATTTTTAAATTCGATCAGCCTAGTTTCAAATGGGACTGTTATGTAAAGGGGCCCCGGTTTTTCCTACTGTCTACTGTCTACTGTCTACCGTCTACCGCTTTTCACCCTCCAAACATCCGCAGCCGAAACTCATCTCCGGCGGCATACAACTCCGATTTGCGGCCCGCGAACTCACGCGACGTGCGCAATAACATCGGCAACCCACGCTGGGCCAGATTTACACCGTATGCCGTTTGGCCAAATAGCGAGGCTATCTGTGGATTTAACTGCTGCCGCACCCCATAGCGGATCGCGCGCAAGGCCGGCGGCGCAAAACCCAGCGTTCGGCGGGGATTGATGAACTCGATCGAATTGTCGAAGATCAACAATCGCGTCGGCGGTTCGCGCAAGGCCAGATCCCGATGGACCAGCAGATTGGCCAACCCCTCACGCACTGCATCCAGACGGTAATTCGCGCGCGCTACGATCGGCGTTTCACCATCCGCCCCGCCCGGAAAAATCCGAGGCTTCTGCTCCCACAATTCGCAATATCTTTGGACGAACCGCATGCCCGAATCAAACAAGGTCAATAAATTGCCCCGTAGTTTCACCGTCTCGATCACCGGTGATTGAATACTGTCGCCACCGTATCGCGTGCAGTGGACCACCGACCGCGGGATCAATTCTGCCACCTGTTCGTTGCGGCCGAACAGCATGATCCCGGCCAAGGTGGGAATGAACTCACCCATCTGACCGGTAGCCAAAAGCAGATCGCGTTTCAGTATCTCCGCCGTCGGATAATCGCCCGCACGCGTGGCCGCATCCCAGGCATCGCCGGAATATTCGCGCAGAAAGCTCCACAAAACGGCTTCGTCGATATCCGCCACGCTTCCGCCGGGTACCGGGATATTCTCCCAACCCAAGGGCCGCGCTTCGTCCAGCAGTTCCGACAATTCTTCGCGCGTGGCCTCGCGCTTTTCCGCGCCGATGCGAACGTAGAATCGGCCATCGCTGGTCCGATAGGGCCGGCGCCGGCCGTTGACTTCCAAGGCGATGATCCGCCGGCCATTATCAAACGCGATACCGTCGATCAACGGGAAAATCGTGGGCTGAACATCCTCGCGGCAGATCCGCTTGATCTCGTCCTGAACCGCTTCCGGATCCTCTAAGCCTTCGACGCGAAGTTGGTCGTTCACGCCAAATACGATCACACCGCCGCCTGTGTTGGCCAAGGCCACGATCCCTTGCGCGATCTTTTCCGGATTCGAGAGTTTAACTTTGAGTTCGAGGTAGGTATCTTCGCCGCCACGCACCAAACGCATGATCTCGGTACGCGAGGTCTGCAGCAACGGCGCCGAGTAGATATATTCTTGCAGCGAACGTTCGCTGTTGGGCTCGTGCCGGGCATTATTGCGAGATCTTCTGCGTGCCATTTATGTAGGGACGGGGCAAACCAAACCCGCCCGGACGCCGCGATCAACCACGGATCACCGCATCACTGGGATAAATTTCCGACGCCATCGAGTGTAGCACACCAAACTAATACCGCAGGACAAAGCTGTTTTGGGTTTGGTTCTGGGCGAACCGAAGATAAAGTTGCCTAAAATGACACAAATTTTGTTAAACTGGACACAACAATGGCTAAAGTTCTGCGAGCTTTGGCCGATGATGAATGGTAGGGAAAGTGCGTTCCGGCGCACCGCTCCGAACAAATTCTAATTGTATAAAAGTTAGCAGGGAAAACCATGAAATTACGCATACTCACGATAATAATAAGCCTGGTGCTCGCGATCTTCGGGTTATGGCAGCTCCGCGCAAACGCTTCGGCGCAGGGTCAAGACTTAGCGGCGTCCAGTGTCACCGCGGTATCAACCTTTTCCAACCCCAGCGCTATAATCGGGGTGGACCGGCTGGCGGGTGGGCAGCCGGGTAAGGCCAATCCGTACCCTTCGAATATTGTCGTGGCGGGCCTGACCGGGACGGTTTCCAAGGTCACCGTCACCTTGAACCAGATCAACCACACCTTTCCCGACGATCTGGATGTCTTGCTGGTTGGACCGGTAGGCCAAATGGCCATGATAATGTCCGATGTCGGTGGCGGCCGCGATCTGATCAACACCACGCTAACGCTGGATCAAGCCGCGGTGACCCTAATGCCGAATGACACCATGATCGACCCCGGCACCTATCACCCGACCAATTTGCCGGGCGAGCCTAGTTTAGAGCCAGATGGATGGGAAAGAATGACCTCGCCCGGTCCGGGCAACCAACTTTATCCGTCCGACCTGAGCGTGTTCAATGGAACCGCACCCAATGGGACTTGGCAGCTTTATGTCGTTGACGACGAAAATGGCGACACGGGAAATATCACCGGCGGATGGTCTATTTCGATCACCACTGGCCCAGCAGCGATCGCCGGCAAGTCGTTTGACTTTGACGGTGACGGCAAAGCTGACATATCGACCTTTCGCGGTTCGGCCGGCGATTGGTATCGTTTGGATAGCAGCAACGGCGCGTTTGTCGCGCAGCATTTTGGCGCCACTGGTGATCGCCCGGTTCCCGCTGATTATGACAGCGACGGCAAAACTGATATAGCGATCTACCGCCCGTCGAGCGGTACCTGGTACATCATGAACAGCGCGACCAACACGGTCGCCGGCGTCGCGTTCGGCAACAGCACCGACCTTCCCGTCCCGGCCGATTACGATGGTGATCGAAAAGCCGACGTAGCGGTCTATCGCCCGTCAGCGGGCGGTTGGTATCGGCTGAACAGCACCGACGGGGCGTTCGTAAGTACGGCGTTCGGCCTCTCGACGGATCAACCTGCACCCGCCGATTTTGATGGCGATGGCAAGACCGACCTTTGTGTCTATCGCGGATCCAGCGGAGATTGGTACCGGCTGAACAGCACGACTGGTCAGTTCGTGGCCCAGCACTTTGGCGCGAATGGTGACCAGGCCACGCAAGCGGACTACGATGGCGACGGTAAGGCGGACACTTCGATCTTCCGTCCGGCTAGCGGCGATTGGTACCGGTTGGACAGCAGCACCGGCGCATTTGTCGCTTATCACTTTGGCGCGAATGGCGATAAACCGGTTGCCGCTGATTTTGATGGAGACGGCAAAACGGACATTGCCGTTTACCGGCCAACGGGAAGCACCTGGTACATTCAAAGGTCGACCAATGGTTTTCAGGCGACGGCCTTTGGCGCGAGCGCCGATATACCGAGTCCAAATTCGTTTGTATATTGATCAAGTCAGCTGATTTGAAAAAAGGCGCTCCTCGACCAAAGAGGGGCGCCTTTTGTGCTGCCCATTTGCGATCATCCCCTGGGCCGAGGTGACGCTACACGTCTGGGCCGCATCGCGCGTGCGAGGTGGATAAATTGCCCCTAGCTTCAGCTAGGGGG
>JBDSEC010000152.1:0-7106 GCA_039920205.1 Pyrinomonadaceae bacterium | reverse complement strand
GATGCTGAACTTAATGTTCGCGCCCGCTTCGAAACCGACCGGTTCATTGAAGAAGGTCTGATCAGTAGTCCGTCGCCGGCCGCGTTCGCGAATGGTCAGGCTAGGGATGATCTCCAGTGTTCGCTCGGTCGAGATGTTCTCCATCCCCGTGATGTGGCCGATCTGTATTAGTTGACCACTGATATCACGGTTGTGCGGCATCCAGGCGTCGATCTCGTCGTTAAAACGATCGATATTGCGCCAAATATCGATGCCCCATTTCTTGTCCTTACCGGCCTCGTAGCGCAGCGATTTGAACGGGATGGCGACCTCGACGGTCCAACCGTCATCGACAATGATCCCCTTGGATTCCATCACGATGTCGAAGTTGAAATCGGTATTGAAACCCGAAAGTATCCCATCCTGCTGAACTCCAAAGGGGTTGAACCCCAGCACATAGGCGCGCCGTTGATCATTGAACGTATCTAAGAACACGCGGACATTGTCTTCACCGAAAACCTGATCGCGTCGGGCGACCGTGGCGCGGATCTTGTCTTTGTCATCGAAGCAGTGAAAGGCAAGGTAGAGGGTCTTTGAATCGTATCCCATCATCGCAATGGTGGGCTTCGATGGCGCTGTGTTATCACCGGGACTGGTCTGAACGAAATCCTTGAAAACCGCGGCGGTCTTCCAAACTTCTTCATCCAATACTCCGTCGATGACCGGCGCTGTTTCAAAGTGCTTGACGACTACCGGCTGAGCCTTTTCGGCGGGGATGACAAGTTTGTTTGGCTTCGCGTCACTCTTTGGTTCGTCCCTTTGGGGTTTGGTAAAAGACCAAACCGGGACGCCGCCGAAGAGCAGTAAGGCCAACAAAAGTAATAGCCTGGCTTTCATGATGAATGCTCCGAATCAATTAGAAATGAAAAAATAATAGCCGCGCTGGATTAAGTAAATAGATTTGCGGCTATGGTTATAACGTTTGCGACGCGAAAAGGTTGCGGCCGTGACCAGGTTCGTCTGCGACTCATCCCGGAAATCCGGCGGTTCACAGCAAAGATCTCAAATAACCCGCAGCGATCCGTACGGTTCGCCGTGATTGAAACTAACTGAGGCAAGCAAAAAGCGACTAACGTCTGGCGAGTTACTCCTAGTTAGATGGATTAGATCGACGAACAGTTATCCGGCCGTCACCCGTGCGCAAAGAAAAGATAGCTCCGCCAGACCCTAGGTTCCAACGACGAGTGCCCCGGGTCGCGCCCCCTTGCTGAACTAATTCAACGCCATCCCCCAGGACTTCGTCGTTATTCGTTTCGATAGTGGCGTTGGTTCCCGCCGGCACCGCCAAGGCGATCGCCCCATCACCGGTTGAGGCAGATACTTTACTGAACTGACCCTCCAGACTGATGTTGCCGTCTCCCGTTTTTGCCTCGACCTCCCCGCGGAAATTGTTTAATCCGATACGGCCATCGCCGGTCTGCATCGTGACGCGGCCCTGTCCTTCGCTTACCGAGATGGACCCATCGCCGGTGCGCGCTTCAACGTCACCATTGATGCCTTCGACGCGGACATTGCCATCGCCCGTAGCGGCGCGCACCGCCGCCTGGCGCGGCACCATGATCTCGAGACTGGCCGTTGCATTGGCCGAATAATTGTTACCAATGTGGCGCGCGAACGACTTATCAAATTCGGCTTTGATGGTAATGGTGTCACCGCTTTGATTGGCCGTGAATTTAACCCCGCGCAGTTGCTCGTCATTCTCGGCGCGCTTTACCAAAGTATAGGAAACTTCCGCCTTGTCCCACGACCGGACCGATACCGACCCATCAAAGGTTTCGACGTTCACCCGCGGTGAACCGCCCACCGTGAACGACTTGTTTTCGCGTTCGACGGCGCGCAGGTTGGAACCATTTTCCCAGGTCCCTGAGGTTTTTGCCCGTTCGATCTCGCGTTGCGCGTCGCGGGTAACGCGTTGGACATCGCGCTGGATATCGCGTGCGGCACGTTCCGCTTCGCGCTGGCCTTCGCGGTCCGCGCGTTCGACTTCGCGCTGAGCGTCGCGTGAAATTGCTTGGGCCTCGCGGTTCTTGGAAAGTTCGCGGATCTGACGCTCGGCTTCGGCTACTTCACGCGCGGCATCACGGCGGTCGCGTTCGGCGTCACGTTGGGCTTCGCGCAATTCCGCCTCGGCCTCGCGGGCGGCTTCTTTGGCTTCATCAGAACCGTTCTCGGCGGCGCGCCGGGCCTCGGCCACGGCTCGCTCGAGCTCGGCTCGATGCTGGTTCATTTCGCGGCTGGCCTGGTCCAACTCGCGTTGGGCTTCACGCAGATCGTTCTGCGCATCTACCAGGGCGGAAGCCGCATCTTCGTCCGAATCGTTATCCTTGTCGTTGTCGACATCAACATCGTCGTCATTATTCGATGTCGCGGTCAACAGGTTAGTAACGCGGCTCGGGGTCTTGCCATCGCTCGCGCGTCCGATCGTAACGCCTCCATTGACGTTGCTCAGTTTCACTCGGGCGCCGCCATTACCCAGCAAAGCGGACAAATTGTGGCCAAAGTATTTGCCATCGCGCACCGGAATGCCAAAATCGTTGGCAATAGTTCCGTGGATCGTTTCCGCTTTAAGTTGGGCGTTCGCATCCGAGGGCAAGGTCACGATCACCCGGCCATTGACCGAGTTGAGCGCGACCGACTTGGCTTCGCTCAGCGCGGCAAACGAAGCGTGCAACTCGCTATTGATAGTCGAAAGGCGTACATCGCCGCTTAACCCCGTCGCTTTGATATTTCCGTTGATGCACGAAGCGCGAATGTCACCACCGAGTGAGTTTAGCTCCAGATCTCCGTTGATCAGTTCGACCGAATCCAACCGGGCATTACGCGGCACGGTCAGCGTGTATTCGACCGACGCCGGATTGTCGAGCTTGCGATCGCCATCGCTATAGAAGTCTTGCCGGCGGTTAGGATATTCAGACTTGATCCGCAGTGAATCGGCGTTGGCTTCGATCTTGATCTGGACCTCGTCCAATCGCTCTTGCCGGTAGGCGCGTTTCACGGCGACGACCTTGACTTCGTTTTGGTCCCAGGTCGATATGTGTACCGAACCGTTAATGTTTTCCAGACTGATCCGGCCGTTGGCCGCGAGCGGATAGGACTGCTGAAAATCCTGAGTCACCTCGGATTGCGCCCATGATCGGCCCACGGTCAAGGGAAGTATCGCCGCGACTAGACCCAATACCAATAAAATGCGTTTAATTGATGACATAAAAGTTAGCTCCAATATTGATCCGGCCAAGTAGCCGGGGTTCCGGTTCAGGTACTTCGGTGACCGCTCCTTCGTTTACCGAAAGAACGGGCATGCACCGCTTTGGTTCCCGGCGAATTTCTGAACCCTCCGCCGAATTCATCAAGCCTTCGAATAAACTGCTTTTGATCCACTCGGCGCTATAGTTCCGCCACACCCGGTACTGACGAATGGCTTCGGGCAGACCCGATAAAATGGCCACGATGATGATGAAAGTAATAATGCTGCGTTTCATTTCTGCGTCCCCCCTTCGGGGATTTGTGACCCGGTAACCGGTTATGAACCGTATGATAAACAATAAAAAATGGGCTCTTGCGGTTCGATCACCGGGCCGCTTGCTGTTTTCTAATTTCAAAACACCGCAGGTAGGTGATTTGTGGCAAAGAAATGATTAAAAAAGAGCTTGGAGCGTAGTCGTTGGAATCAAAAGTGCAATTCGGCCGTCGAAATATCCAGAGAAGGCAACACGGAGACGCTGACAGAACTTAGCCAGATGTGAAACGTCTGGTTCATTGCCAAAGCGAACCGCGCACTGAAGGGATGCCACCTTCTCGCGCATTTTCCGGGCTCCAACGCGATATCGAACTACCCAGATGCCGCGCAAAGCCTGGCATCTGGCTAAGTTCTCAAGGCGCCTTCAGCGCAAACCTCGGGCATCCGACTTATCGCGCTTCGCGCTATTTCTTCCGTAATCGTATCGTGCCGTTAAACGTGGTCAGGTCCAGTTTGGAATTACCTGAACCATAAGTGCCGGTTACTTCTTCGGCCAGTTTTCGGAAGGAAGTGTCGCCTTCGGACTTGAGGGCAAATTGCGAATCGACCCGGCCTTGCGCGGCTACGCGGGCCGAGACCCGGAATGACGAATCCGCGGGCAACACCATGGTGATGTCGCCATTGGTGGTGGCCAGGTCATACTTGCCCCAACTGGACAATGGCCCATTCCACATTAGGTCGCCGGTCACCGAATTGGCCCGCACTTGAGCAAATCCGCAGTTTGATAGTGCGATCTCGCCGCTAACCGAACTTGCCACCAACCCGTCACCCGATTCGCCTGAGGCCGAATCGCGAACCTCGACGGTGCCACTGATCGAACGCAAGTTCAACGGTCCCCTGGATCGCTCGATCGCGACGTCGCCATTGAAAGACGTTGCGTCTATACCCTTGGTAATATTTCGCAAACTAAAGCTGCCGCTTAGGCTCTCGGCGCGCAAACGCGCGATATTCTCGACATCTACGTCGCCTTCATTGGTGCGAACCTCTACGATCGCGCCGCGCGGAACATCAAGCTGCAGGTCCGCCGTGCTATGGCACATGCCGTGGCGATCATGGTTCAAAAAGGACGGAATGTTAACTTCAATTCTCGAGGCCGGCGCCGACTTAGATTCGGTGTATGCCTTCAATTTAACGGTTTCGCCTGATTCTACTCGGGCTCGAACTTCGTTACGATCCCAACCACGCACGATCACATCCGAGGTGCCGCCGCAAAATGACACGATGACGGTCGGCATCGACACCAAGGTCTCTTCGCTTTTGCCGGCGACGGCGGGTTCCTGATCCTCGTCCGGCTCGGGGGCAGGTTTCGGATATGGCGCCGGTCGTGCGGGGGCGGCGGGAACGGCCGGTGGTTCCGGCTTTACCTTTACCTTCTGCGCCTGAACCTGGCCGGCGGTAAGCCAGCAGATCAACGCAAAACAAATTGTGAGTAGAAAACGTCTCATATTGATCACATTCACCTAGCGCAACGCGGCGTACAGTTGCGCTTGATCGGAAACGGTGCGCAAAAACTCGATCTTATTCTGATAGGCGGCGTTCAGAAACGCGGCCGCGTTTGCATCCTGGGGATGCCTGCGCGCCTGATCGCGCGAACTGGCGATCGCCTGGTCCAGCACCGCTAGATTCCGCTCGATATCGGCCCGAAGCGTCGGACGGACGTCCAGATCGTCACGCTCAGCCATTGAATGATTCATGTCCTTGATCGTGGCCAAGTAAGTCGACTCGCCCGGCAATGGCTCGGTGGCCGCCGGCAACGGATCGACAATTTTTCCTTCACCCTTCGGATTCACTCGGCGCGGACGATTGATCGTAATGATCGGATCATCGGTGGGCGTCGGCGAATCAGGCATTTCCCACGCCGGCAGATCGCCGCCGGGACTCAGATCGAAAACCGTTGCGATCGCCTCGCCGCCCGCGTTTCCCGCCCGCATGAAAGAAAGCCCGACCCAGGATACCAATCCAATAACCACCACCGCCGAAACCAGTCCAAACGCCATCTGCGGCGTGAAACCCGACACCAATGAACGCAGGCGATCCAGCAGCGACGGCGAGTCCGCTTTGCGAGCCGCTAACGGCAGTTCATCGATCGCGGCGTAAACGCGCGCGCGCAGTTGAGCGGTCGGAACCGCAAGTGTCAGCTCGGGCTCAAGCGCCTGACCCACGAACAGCAACTCAGACTCCATCTCTCTCGCCATTTCACCGCATGCCACGCACGCGGCTAAATGGCTGGCCGCATTCTCCATCTCCAACACAGACAGTTCACCGTCCAGATAAGTCTGAAGGGTAATTATGTCTAAACACTTGTTCTTCATCGGTTAACTCCGAACTTGCCGTAAAACCTCATGAACTCTTTCCGTCCCCGGGCCAACAGGCTGCCCACGTTATTCTCATTCACTGAAAGGGCGGTCGCGATCTCTTTATAGCTCAGGCCCTGTTGCTTCAGCATCAAACAACTGCGCATCGGTTCCTTGATCTTGTCCAATGCCCGCCGCGCCTCTTTGATCTGTTGGCGCCGCTCAAAATCTACTTCCGGGACGGCTTCGAACCATCCGCTTGCCTCGCCCTCCTTGGCATAGGCATCTTCGCGCGCCGTCGACCGGCTTTGGCCCCGGATGGCATTGCGGGCCAAATTCAGGGCGACGCGCAATAACCAGGCCCGCAGCAATTCTTCGCCCGGCGTCTTGTCCAAATGCCGGTAAAGCTGCAGGAACACTTCTTGAGTGACGTCTTCGGCGATCCCGTCGTCACGAACCACTGACCGGGCAGTGCGAAACACCGCGCGATGATGCAACGTGAATGCTTCGTCGAATTCGATCGGCCGCTGCGCCGCCGTCTCAACGTGACTGGACATGGTGTCCGACAAACTTCTGGCTCGCTCGCTCATCTTCAGACGTAAATGCCACTCTCAACCCTAAAACACCACCGGGCGGGAATTTGTGGCAGCTAATTACGCAATCAGCGAGCCAAGCCCAATAAAACCCTGTAAACGGGGAGTTTGCGAGATTTTAGCAGAAATCCGCGGGCCACGCGGCGTGCCGGATTTACAGCCTCGCTTTCCTCTTGTAGTCTATCAAACGCTTTACCTACGCCAGACGTTCCCGACCGAAACTGGGGGTTAAACAACTTTGTCCATTACCGAACAACAACGAGATATTCTGCACGACAGTCCGTTTTTACGGGCCTGTCGCGGCGAATCCGTCCCCTATACGCCGATCTGGCTGATGCGTCAGGCCGGACGCTACATGAAGGAATACCGCGATGTGCGGGCCAACCATGGCTTCCTGGAAGTATGTAAATCCCCCGATCTGGCCACGGAAGTTACGGTCTACGCGGCGGAGCGGTTGGGCGTGGATGCGGCGATCATTTTTGCGGATATTTTGCTTATTCTCGAACCCATGGGGATCGAACTAGAATTTTCGGCGGGAGACGGTCCGGTGATCCACAACCCGGTGCGGATCGGCGCGGATGTGGACCGCTTGATCGAAGTCGAGGACCTCGGGGCCGTCGATTACGTTTTCCAGGCCATCAGCCAGACCCGGCGGGCATTGCG
>JBDSEC010000151.1:0-10195 GCA_039920205.1 Pyrinomonadaceae bacterium | reverse complement strand
GACTGGAGAAAAGCGGTCAGTGAACTAAACCCGGTAAACCATTAATCCGATCGATTTGAATCGGCGAGGAAGAGCTGGTCAAGATTAGCCACGCTTCTTTTCGGGCCTCATGGTAAAGGCGCCGCCGGTTTTGGGTACCGGTTTGCCGGATCGAGGTTGCTCGATCTGCTCCTTTTCCTTCTCGGGCTTGTATTTATCTAATGCTTCTTGAACTTTACGCTTGACGCTTTTCTTCTTCATAAGCGTCATTATACCGCACTCGGAGAATTCGATAAACTCGGTCAGATCTCGCGGCTACTCCGCCGCTTTGGCGCGTTGCGCTTGAAAACAACCTCGGCACAAAACCGGCCGGCCTTGTGATGGATAGAACGGGACGGTGGTCGGTTGGCTGCACTCGGCGCATTCGACTGAAACTTCGATCTTCTGCTTAACCCCGGTGACTTGGGCGGCGGCGATCGCGGCCAAGCGGCTGTTCTTCGCCAACTTGCACTTGCGACAGCGCTTGGGTGGATTCTGTAGCCCCTTATCGCGGAAAAATACCTGTTCTCCCACGGTCCAAACAAAATCCTGTTTGCAATCGACACAATTGATATTTGTGTCTTGAAACTCGCTCTCGGCCGGTTCAATGGCTCCCGGAAAAAAAGCAGATAGTTCAGGTTCCCCCATCATGACCTTCCCCCTTTTGTGCGTTTGGTGCGTTGGTTGCTGGGGCTAGTGCCTGCTGGTCCAACGCGACCGATCGTCCTTACGTGCCAATTTGCGAGGATGCGAGGTTCATTACTAAATCACGGCCTGTCCGACCCGGTCAGGAACACGACGCCTGCCGAATATCCTATGGTGATTGTTTTACCGAGATGCGAGTTCTACCTGACAGTGATTTTGGCAAACCGATCAGGTACAGGCACGAAAGTGTCGAATTGCGAAGGGGGCGTATTGCGCCTCCGATGGCGTTGCGCTAAGCGCGGGCGCCGCATGGATCATCTCGGAGCGGTAATCTGCGGAGGGTCATTTTGCCCTACCGCCGCGTGCAAACTATAGCGAATGCGGCCTAATGTCAAGGATTTCGTGAAGCATTTCCGTTCACTTTACGATCTCAATTCGAACTTTTGGAAAGGATGGAGCGAGCGCAACGAAACCCGACAAAGTCCTTGGCCCCCTCGGGCGGATGGCTATCACGATAGGTGACGCGCAAATTGATCGGCCCGCCGCCCCAACTTCCGCCTCGTATGACGCGCCGACTGATGACCGTCAGATAGTTTCTGTCTACGATGAAGTTCCCGCCCGCAACGGGATTCGTTTGGGCGGCGGCGCCGTACGGTCCCCATTCGTCGGCCAGAAACTCCCAGACATTTCCGGCCATATCATGCAATCCGTACCCGTTGGCCGGGTAACTTCCAACTGGCGTCGTGGTACCGAACTTACTGCCGGCATAATTCGCCCGCTTCGGGTCAACCGGGTCGTTTCCCCAAGGGTAGGCCCTTCCTGACGATCCGCCGCTTGCGGCCCATTCCCATTCGGCTTCGGTCGGCAACCGCTTACCCGACCACTGGCAATAAGCGACGGCCGCATACCAACTGACGTTGACGACCGGATGCTGAAACTTACCGTTCGGAAATGTGCGGTCGTTCCAATCGATTAGGTAGTTGCCGTTGTGAAGCTTGGGCGCGATCCGGTCGCGCCGCCAGTCTGGGTTACGGTCGAGGAACCTCTTGAACTGAGCATTGGTCACTTCATATGTGTCCAAGTAGAACTGCGTTAGGGTCACTTGATGCCGTGGTACCTCGGCCGAAAACAGCTCGGCGCGTTTGACGTTGAATATTTGCTGCAAATGTTCGATCTCGGCCTGGTCTGTTCCCATTTGAAAAGTTGTGCCGCGGATGCGGACCATTTGTGAACGCCGCGAACTGCCGTTCGGCCTTTGAAATGAAAAACCGTTTACCGTGATCATCAATAGGATCACTCCGGCGAATGCCAAGTTGGTCGATCGTGTTGTCATCACCCGCACACTCCTTACGTTTCAATGGGTAGGCTCGTAATAAGAACACCGCGGTACTTGGTTTTGTGGCATGCATGATCTTTGAACGCGCCGTACGGACCCTGATCTTAGTAGTTCATAAAAGCAGTCAAAGCCCTGCAGCGCTTCACGTTGTGAATGAACTGATGGATAATCCAGCCGTTGTGGCCGGGAGATCGGCCGATTACATTTCGCACCTTGGCCTAAGCGAGAGTCACAATACGAGTGGAGACAGTTTACGTAAATAGCTCACGTATCAAGATACTCATATCCTTGATCTACTTTGGATTCCTTGCAGTCTTGTTTCTTATCGTCTTGAGCTGGTTTACGCGCGGCTGTTTCACGCGGCCGGCGGCAGCGACAAGATGATCATTCATTACGGATGCTTCAAAGGCCGCGCGTACAATGTTTACAAAGTGATCAAGAAGTATCGGAAAGCCCGATTGCATGGAGAACACTGAGTGCATTTATGTACCGTGGGGACCTCGCTTCTTGGTTTAAAAGACGCAGGCAGAAAGTAGCCGGATGCACCACATACTGGTTCAATGCTAGGATATCAGCGATTTAACATACGTTACTCACTGATGGGTATCCATTGAAGTACGAACCAAAACCGATCGATACGTCGCAGGTAAAGCTTTCGTCGGAATTGCAGGATCTGGAAGAGGTGCTGGCCCGCAATACGCACGAGCTATGGGCGCGCAAGCGTATGACCGAAGGCTTGGTTTACGGGCCTGTGCGCCAGGGCAAACATCATCCGAGCCTGGTGCCGTACGATGATCTGCCGGAAACCGAAAAGGATTACGACCGGCGGACGGCGATGGAAACGTTGAAGGTGATCATCGCGATGGGTTATCGCATTGAAAAGCCTTAGATCTATCGCGCGTTTGCTTTGCCTGCCCTGACGAATTATCGTCCGATCCGGAGGTTGTCCGAAGTGAGTCAAACCGATAAACCCCGATCTGCGCCAAATCCAACGGCCTCATCGGCCGATCCGATCCGCCCGCCGATACTATCGACACGACCGCCCAATTACGACATGTTCGATGGCGACGAGGTTCATACGTCGGCCGAATTGCGCCAAGTGGTCGACTATTACCGCGCCAAATTGACTCATATTTTTGACGCGGCGGATAAAAAGGCCCTGCGCCACCAGCATCGCCACCGCATGATCGCCGTTGCCGCGGCGGTTTTCGGAACGCTGGCAATTCTGTTCGGTCTCTTGCAGTTGATCATTCCGGCGGGCCGGTTGGGCGGCACGACCTCGGCCCCGTTCGCCGTTATCGTAAGCGAAGTGCTAGCGGCAAGCTTTGCCGTGATTGCCGTCGGGCTGGGAATTAGAGTTGCGCTTCAACGTGGTTGGTTGGTCGAACGGCATAAGGCCGAACGGCTGCGATTATTGAAATTTGGTGCGTTGATCGATCCCTCGCTTTGGTCCAAAATCCCAGGCGCGATGCAGGCTTGGCAAAGCGGCATTGAAACCAAGTTGGCCGAGATCGAGGCCATTGATTGGAAGCGTCTGAAGGATTGGGCCAAGGGCGAGCCCCTGCCGGCCTATGCCACGGCGGCCGAGACCGGATTGACTGCCGGCGAGTTGGCGGAATTGGTCGCGTATTATCACGACCGGCGTCTGCAATTCCAATTTGACTACTTCACCGACCGGGAGAATAGGCTTGACCGGTGGGACCGCATTACGCGCGAGATCGGCCCGTTGTTTTTCTTTGTCAGTATCTTGGCGGTGCTGATCCACTTTGTTTACGACCTAGCCAGCGAGTACCTTTTTCATCACGAAGAAACCACGGCGGCGGGGCATAGCTCCGGCTTGGGAATGGTCAGCGTTGTTCTGATCTTGATCGCTGCCTCACTACCGGTTCTGAGCGCCGGTTTGCGAACCGTACGCGGGACCTATGAATTTGCCCGCAACTCGATCCGCTTTCACGCCAAACGGGTGGCGTTGAACTTGCTGAAGGAGCGCCTCAAATCCGAGCAGGACGCCAAGACGGTCTTCTATCAGTTATGGGTTTGCGAACAAGTGCTGGAATCTGAACACCGAGAATGGCTCCGCCTGATGATCGAGGCGGAATGGTTTGGGTAATTGCTGCCCGCGTTCGTGGCCTTGAGGCGGAACCGTACCCCATACCTCCTTCAAAATAGAACGGGCCTGTTTATGGCGATTCCGCCTTAAGGCGGGGCTGCGAAAACCGACTCGTAACATTCTTGTTATTAACAACTTACGCGTTTGGGTGAAATTGACCTTGAACGTAAACGAACGTTCGTGCTATTAACTACTAGTAAATTTGACCTAGGAGTACAGACGTTGTCCTCAGAAGCCGAAGCAATTGAATTGACCGCTATCGAACCCCGGCCGGCCAAGGGCGAACGTACCCGGCAGACCATTTTGGAAACTGCGGTCGATATCGCGTCGGTCGAAGGCCTTGAAGGATTAACCATCGGGCGTTTGGCCGAGGCTCTGTCGATGAGCAAAAGCGGATTATTCGCCCACTTCGGTTCCAAACTGGAGTTGCAATTGGCCACGGTGGATGCGGCCCGTTCGGTCTTTATTGGCGAGGTCATCATGCCGACCCTGGCGGGCGAACCCGGTCTGGCGCGGCTGTGGAATCTTTGCGACGCCTGGTTTCTTTACATTCAAGGCGGCGTCTTCCGCGGGGGCTGTTTCTTTGCCGCGGCATCGGCCGAATTTGATAGCCGACCTGGTCCAGTGCGAGATAAGATCGCCGCCATCATGAAGGAATGGCTGGCAAAGTTAGTGCGCGGGATCATGGAATCCCAAGCGGCGGGACACATCCTGCGGGAAAGTGAACCGGAACAGATCGCGTTCGTCATCAACTCGCTGCAAATGGGTGCCAACTGGGCCTTTCAACTCTATGGCGACCGCCAGGCGTTCGACCGCGCGCGCCTGGCCATGCTCGGACTGTTTCATGAAAATGCGACGCCTGTGGGCGCGCAGTTGCTCCCGTCGCGCGGACACATACGTGTAGGAGGCGATGCCGACTAGCGACGCGGGCGAGGTTTCAACTATGCGAAAGGATCAGATGATGAGTGACTTGCCGATCACGTTTCGGCGACAGGCGGAATGGGGCGGCGTAAAGTTGGCCCACTATCGTTTCAAGGAAGGCGAGTTGCCGGAGCATACCCAGCCCGAGCATTTGGTCACCGTGGCCTTGGCGGGTGGATGCGACGGAGAGATCCGCACGGCCAGCGGCCTGCACGCCCAGAACCAGAATCGCGGCAGCGTCTGCGTAGTCCCGTCCGGACTGCCCTACTCCGCCCGCGTGTCAGACGCATCGGAGCACTTGGCCATGTTTGTCAGTCCCGACCATTTGAACCGAATTGCTTATGAATCAAACTTGCCGGTCCACGGCCAGGTGGTCGAGCGTTGTGCGGCGGGTGACCCGGTGATCAGTCAGGTGGCAATGGCGCTGTTGGCCGAAATGGACGGACAGGGTATCGGCGGGCGCCTTTACGCAGAATCGCTGACCAACGTTTTGGCGATACACATGTTGCGTCATTACACCGCGACGGATGGCGCGACGGCGATGAAGAGCGCCGGCGGATTGACCGGTAAGAAATTGAAACGTGTTACCGATTTCATCGCGGACAACTACGAACGAGACCTTAGCCTGGCCGAGTTGGCGGGCGTGGCGAACATCAGCACGTTTCACTTTGCGCGCGAATTCAAACGTGCCACCGGCACATCGCCGCATCAACACTTGATCAACTATCGGGTCGAGCGTGCCAAGGCAATGCTGGCCGACGAAGATCTGCCCCTGGTCGAGGTCGGATTTCGTTCCGGGTTTAGCCACCAATCGCATTTCACGCGTCTATTCCGTCGATTGACCGGCACCACGCCGCTTTCATACCGGCTAATGCAGCAAACTTAGGCGCAAAACCGACAGTTTTCGATTACAGCAAGATTAGGCTATGAATCGCACGAACGGGAAATACCGATCAAGAAGAAGATCGTAAGCTGGCTCACATCGACGCACTTTCGCGATCGACAAAAGGGAGCAGCATAATGATCAAGTCGACATTTTTCGCAGTTTGTTTAGTTGGTTTAATGGCCGGTACGGCGTGGGCGCAAGACCTGACCGCGACGCAGAAGGCCATGCAGGCGGGTAACGAGCAATACGCCCGTGCCGAATACACGGCAGCGATCTCCAGTTACCGACGGGTCACGGTTTCCGCCGGCGCGGCGTACGGGCAGAGCCTCTACAACATCGGCGTCTGCTATTACGAACTGTGGCGCACGGATGAAGCGATAGCGCATTACCGGCAAGCGATCGCGTTTCGCGGCGGCCGTTATCCGCAGGCTTCGCATGCATTGGGTGTAGCGTTGGAGGAGAAGAAGCAAACCGCGGAAGCGCGCGCGGCTTACCTGCAAGCGCTGGCGGCGGATGCCGAGTTCGCGCCGGCCCACTACCACCTTGGTCTATTGCTGGCCCAAGCGGGTGAGCACCGCGCCGCGGCCGAACATTTTCGCAGCGCGATCCGGTTTTCGCACGACACCATACCCGCGGGGCATAACAATTTGGGGGTCGTTTTGGCGTGGTCCGGACAGATGGATGAAGCCAATCGCGAATTTGGTTTAGCCGTCCGGCAGACCAACGGAACGCTGACCGAAGCGTCGCGGAACCTGGAATTGAGCCGCACGATCATCGATGCTACGGCCACCGTAAAATCACCGGAATGGCAATTGGCGGCGGCGACGCGGCGGGCGGAACGATAGACCTTTGAAGGGAACGGATGTTGTCTAATGTACGGGCCGGGGCGATCAGTTTCGCTCCGGCCTTTGGCCAACATTCAATTTATCTACGATGCAGTTCGATCTTAAACAGGCGGTTGCGATACTGGCCCAAACGCCGCAGACGTTGCGGCCCATGCTCGGCGAACTGCCAGAGGCCTGGACGCACGGCGGAAGTGCGGACAATTGGAGTCCGTATGACGTAGTTGGACATTTGATCCACGGCGAGTTGACTGATTGGATCCCACGGGCGCGGATCATACTCGCGCAGGGTGAGGATCCTACCTTCACGCCGTTCGACCGCTTGGCGCAGTTTGAAGATTCGGGCTCACTTGCCGAGCGGCTAGACACATTCGCTCGCCTGCGAAGCGAAAACCTACAGGCGTTGGATTCGATGAACCTTACGCCGGAAAAGCTTGCGCTTAAGGGGATGCATCCGGAGTTGGGCGAGGTAGATCTGGCGCAACTGCTTTCGACCTGGGTGGTGCACGACCTGAACCACCTCCGGCAGATCGTGAAGTTCATGGCCGACAAATATTCCGGAAATGTCGGCCCGTGGAAACAATACCTATTGATACTGCAGCAATAATTCTGAGGGAGAAAATATGGAAACCAAAGCAAACGACACCTTGGCGATATTGAAGCTTTACGAGATCCGCAGCGAACCGGTCATGCGCGAAGCGCGCCGCTGGTTCATGTCCGAATTCAACCCCCAAAGTGGCGCCGAGATCGTGCAGTTGCTGTTGAGCGGCGAACAACCGAGCGCGTTTTATCGCATGGTTTCGTCGCATTGGGAAATATCGGCTTCGTTCGTCAACAACGGCGGCATCGACGAAAAGCTATTCTTAGAAAGCAACACGGAACATGTGGTGGTCTATGCCAAGCTCCAGCCGTTCCTGGCCGAGGTCCGCGATTTGATCGACGAGCCGGATTATATGATCCAACTCCAACGCCTTATGGACGAGATACCGAACCTAGAACGAAAGCTAGAAAATCGCCGGCGTTTATTGGCTAGTTGGAATGCGCAAGCAAAAGCCGCGAGCGGATGAAAAGAAGTGGTTAGAGGTTAGAAGTTAGAAAGAACGAGCGCGAAGTTCGCGCGAACAGATGTTCCGGTGGGGCCCATCCAAATCGACAATGGTCCTGTGCCGCAACTAACCTCTAACCTCTAACCTCTGACCACTAGCCTCTCCTATTCCGGTTGCATTTGGCCATAGAGCCAGGCCTTGGCCATGCGCCAGTGGCGTTTGATGGTGATGGGGGTGACGCCCATTACTTCGGCGGTCTCGTCAACGGTCAGGCCACCGAAGTAACGTAACTCAACGATCCGGCTTTTTTGCGGATCGACCTCGGCCAATGTCTTCAACGCGTCGTCCAGCATGATCAGCTCGTGACTGCGTTCGACCGCCTTGTCTATATTCTCGTCCAACGAAAGCTTCTGATATTCGTGGCCGCGCTTTTCCGCGTTGTGGACTCGCGCGTGGTCGACCAAAATGCGCCGCATCATCTGGGCCGCGACACCGAAGAAATGCGCGCGATTTTGCCAATTTACCTGCGTTTGGTCGATCAGCCGCATATAGGCCTCGTGCACCAGTGCGGTCGGCTGCAGCGTATGATCGGGCCGTTCGCGCCGAAGATAGCTGGCGGCTAAACGGCGCAGCTCGTCATAGATCATCGCCAACAACGCATCGACCGCATCCTGATTCCCGTTGGTTAACTGGATCAGTAGCCGCGTGATGCTTTCGGATTCCGCTTGGTGTGCCATTTTTCGCTTGTCTCTCCAACAAAGCCCGCCCGGTGCCTAGGTTTGAGCGGCCAGTATAACAAATCCGTCAAAATGCAATTAATAGTTAATAATTAATAGTTAATAACGGCTTCGGCCTCATTTTCGTTATTAATTATTAATTGTTCATTATTCATTGCTTTGCTCGCACTTCGCGCGCTTGATACTTTTTCCCGCCGCGTTGCGCGTTAACTAATTGAGGATTCGAAAAGAACCCGGCATAGCCGGCGTCACCGGGTCAAATATTTATACAGCATTCATTCAGCGGGAGAATTCATCATGCCAAACTTAAATCGAAGATTTGCTAGTGCCATCGTGTTTTTGCTCGTCTTGGCGGCGGGGATCGTCATCGCCAAGGCCGACGAAAAGATCAAATCTCGCCAGACCAGCCAAGGCCAGAGCATGGAAACCACGACCATGATCAAGGGCCGGCGTTCGCGCACCGAATCTGACGGCGGACAGATCGTTACCATTCAACAGTGTGATCTGCGGCGTAGCCTGATGATCATGCCTAAATCCGGCGTTTACACGGTGACGCCATACGATCAACCGCTCAACGCCGCTTCAAGCAATCGGTCAGGGACAAATGGACCGGCCAGATCTGGCGGCGTGATCACGACCACCGTAACGACCAAAGATACGGGCGAGCGCAAGCAGATGTTGGGCTTTGCCGCGCGTCATATCATTACGACGATGGTCACGGTGTCGTCGCCGGGCGCGTGCACGCAAATGAATACCAAGATGGAGACCGACGGTTGGTATATCGACGCCAGTTTCGCCCTCGAATGCGAGATGTCAAACAATCCGTATGTGGGACAGAACCAATCACCCACTGGATGTCTGGACCGGTACGAGATGAAGACCCTCGGCGCGGCCAAGCGCGGCTATCCCGTGTGGGAAAAATTGTCCATGTACGGAAACAACGGCGAAGTCAGCTTTACCACCACGAACGAAGTGCTGGAAATTTCAGCGGCGAATTTGGATGCAAGCCTGTTCGATGCACCAGCCGGATTCCGCGAGGTAAACAGTCTTTCCGAAGCGATGTCACCGACAAGTGCTTCCAAATCGGCCGCTGCCCGGAACTCTGATCACACTTCAACCAGCGCACCGAATTCCAGGGACCGGTCAACCAATTCGTCCAATGGTACGAATGGCAAGACTCAAACCCAAAACAACCCATCGGGTATTCCCGCGACCATCATAAAGCGGGGGCGCATTTCACCTTGGTAAAAGGCAAACGTCAAGAATCCGGCGGGTACAACACGGTTGTTCAAGGGGGATCAGGGGGGATCTAGAAAGGCGGGGTGGTGATCGCGTGGCCGCCCCGCCAGGTATCTTCTAACTGGTTGAAACGTGCCGGACAATTTACGCGGTCCATCCACGAAACAAACTACCGACTACCGTTCACTTTTCCCCCTGATACCTTTGAGGGAATTTCCTCGCGTTACTAGATGAGGTCCAAACGAACCAACCGATTTATCCCGAGGTGGGACCCGAGCCGTCAATTCATACTCCTGTCCAGATCCCTTCAGTTTCATATCTAAATAACTTCTTTGATGCTGCCAGACGACGGCTCGGGGCCCCGATCGGGGTCCTTTGACAATAGCTTTCAAGAATTTAACCGGAGAAAACCGAG
>JBDSEC010000150.1:0-14210 GCA_039920205.1 Pyrinomonadaceae bacterium | reverse complement strand
GTTATGTTGATAGCCGGGCGGATAGGTGGTTCTGTCGATTGGATTTCGCTGTGCGGTCAGTTGTCCCATCTTTTTGTAATAGTAAACTACGGATTCGCCAGCGCGGAGCCGGTCGACGCGGTTGCGACCGTCAATCGCTCGGCGTTGATATATCCGCTGCGGCTTTCATCATAGGTCTGCGTCACCGTGGCGGGCGGGTTGAATGGGCGCTTCCTTTACGGTGCGTCCTTCCAGACGTCTTCCTTGCCGGCCGCCGCGGTACCCGCGGCTTTGCGGGAACCCCTTGCGGCTCAACGGAAACCCCTTTCGGCTAGGGAGCATCCAGCGGTATGTTAAACGCCCGAATCACCCGATTCATATCGAATCGATAGTGATAACCCTCAGTAGAAGGCACGGACAAGATCGTGAAGCGTCCGCCCATGATTGCCTCGACTCGATTATAGAAAAGGTTACTGTTGGTCGTGCCTTTTGCATCAAGAGCCCTTATCAGGCGTTGACATTCGTGATCATTTGGACAGTCTAACTCTATTACTACCGTGGTCGCCAGATCGTGGTCGTCGCATCGAAGGTCGTACAGCACTGCCCCATGCCTCCATACTAATCTGAAGGTTCTCAAGACTATTTGTTTCCCATTGTATTCGGCGGGGTTCTTCTTCAAATCGCACAAGGAAATTACGTTTAACGCAGGTTTTCCACCCCGGCGCATTTTTCCGCCAGCTACTTGTCCGGCACAGGTAACGTTCGCGGCAAAGATCATGCCGAGGATCGCTAATCCCGCGAGATCTTTCACCAGACGGGTACGCCGCTGAAGAGCAATGAATTTATTTTCCAAAGCAAAGCTCCTATATTAGCTTGTCTAGTTCCGTTCCATCGCTTTGATTTGAATCGTTATCATCGTCGTACTGCCCTGCGCTATCGTACTAGGTTAGAGGTCAGAAATGGCCATTCGCTCTTACTAACCTCTAACCTCTAACCTCTAACCTCTAACCTCTGACCTCTAACCTCTATTTCTTCATGTATTCCGCCAATCGATTCCGCAATTCATCGGGCACCGGTACTTTAGCAAACGTTTCACGTTGCACCGCCGCGAGGACGAAATGCGCCGTCGCAACCAACGGCTCTTCACCTCTGCGCCGCACTTCAAAATCCAACCGGAGCGAGCTGTTGCCGATCTTTCCGACATAAACGCTGACGTGTAGCATGTCGTCCAACTTGGCGGCCAACTTAAAGTCGCATTCCAAATGCACCCGCGGCAGCCAGACATCCAATTCGTCGAACATCACGCTGTAAGGCAAGCCGACCGAACGGAACAGCTCGGTCTCGGCGAACTCGAAAAAACGAATATATGCGCCGTAGAAAATGATCCCGGCGGCATCAACATCGCCCCACCGCACGCGTTCGTCGATCGAATACTTTTTCGGCTCGGTCATGAGATCAGATAGTGGCTAGAAACGTGCTTACGATCCGGTTGAATTCGTCGGGTTCTTCAAAGTTCGATACATGTCCCGCGCCCTGAATGATCTCCAATCGCGAACCCATGGTTCGGCCCTTAAGCATCTGTGCGTCGGCGACCGGTGTGATCGCGTCTTCGCTGCCGACCACCACCACGGTGGGCGCCATCACGCGGTCCAACATTCCGGTGCTATCGCTGCGCGCCGCCATCCCGCGAAGCGCGGCCGCGGCACCTTCTGGTGTCGTGCGCATCATCATCTCGCGCAAGCGCTCGACCACCTCGGGCCGATCCTCGTACGTCGCGGGCGCTAATAGTTTGGGCAGGAACGCCTCGACCACGGCTTCGATGCCTTCGTTCTCGGCGCGTTGGGCCAACTGCTCGCGGCCCTGGCGCGCTTCAAAAGTGTCCGCCTGAGCCCGCGTGTCGAACAGCATTAACCCGCGCACGCGTAGATCGAACCGGCGATAGAACGCCAGTGACACATATCCACCCATCGACAATCCACCCAGGATCACCCGGCGCAGATCTAGATGATCCAACAGCGCCACGATATCGCGCGCCATTTCGTCCATCGTGGCGGGTAGGTCGCCCAACGAGGTCTCGCCCAGACCGCGCAGATCCGGTGCGATCACTCGATAACGGTCGCTTAGCGCCGCGACCTGGTCGCGCCACATTGTGCGATCGAAGGGAAACCCGTGCAGCAAGACGAGCGGAACGCCGGTTCCCTCGTCGTCGTAAGCCATCTCAATTCCGCGTAATCGTGCCGTCGCCATAATAAATCCCTAAGTCATAGTTTGAAGGTGAAGTTTGAATATCACGCACCCGGGGAGAGGGTCAATTCGCTAATGTGGGTGTCATGTTATCACAATTCAGCCGGGGCACCCGCGGTCACAAAATGGACATTCCCTTTACCGGTCTTGGGATGTGTCGTGCGACGCGTAGCCGGGAGCCCGGGCGGCTCGCCCGGTGGCTGGGAGGGGTCAATTTCCCGGCAGGCTTACTACTTACGTTGAAGGCTTTCGTCTATCAACCTGGCTTCCAACCAGCGGGCGGGCCGCCCGCGGTCCCGGCAGTGGCGTTCCTTTTAAACTTAGACGACAAGGTTATACCAAAGGCCAGTCGAACGGCAGCTCCATATCCACCGGTGCGCTCGGAATGGATTCTGGATGGACGCCCCGAAAGGTCAAGCGGTGGATCTCACAGGGCCCGTGAACGCGCAATGCCGCCCAATGTTCGCGCGTTCCATAACCGACATGGCGGGCGAAATTGTAGTGGGGATAGACCTCGTGATAATCGCGCATCAATTGATCGCGATGACATTTTGCGATGATGCTGGCCGCCGCGATCGACGCCGAGATCGAATCGCCCTTAATGATCGGCCGTTGCATCAACGGCGATTCCCTTAGGAACAACGCGTCGATCAGCAGGAAGTCCGGCGCCGGGTTGATCTTGCCCAACGCCTGCAGCATGGCGAGTTTCGTCGCCTGCAAGATATTGACCCGATCGATCTCGGCGTGGTCGATAATGCCGATCGCATAGCCGATCATGCAATCTTGCAGTTCCGCCGCGATGCGCTCGCGCTCTTCGCGTTTCAAAAGCTTGGAATCGTCCAGCCCGGCGGGAAATTTCTTCTCGCGATCCAGGATCACAGCGGCCGCAACGACGGGTCCGGCCAAGGCGCCGCGCCCGACCTCGTCCAATCCGGCGATAAAGCGAAAGCCGCACGCCCGCGCCTCGTCCTCAAATGCCATTCCGACACTTGAGACGCGGCGCTGACGCGCGGCTGATCTTTCCGCAGTACGCTTTGGCGATCTTTTTTCGGCAGCTTGCGCCGGTTTCGCCATGGTTCAAAACCCTACGAGCGAATTTACTTGGTCGCGGCGCCTTGCTTGGCGATCGGACCGGTCTTGGGCGCGTGGGTGCGTGTATCGCGTTCCCGAATACGCGCGGCCTTACCACGCAAATTGCGCAGGTAATAGAGCTTGGCGCGACGGACGCGGCCGCGTTTGACCACGTCGATGTGGTCGATCACGGTGCCGTGCAGCGGGAAAATGCGTTCCACGCCGACGCTAAAGCTAACTTTGCGCACGGTGATGGTTTCGCGAACGCCGCCATGCTTGCGCGCGATGACGACACCTTCAAATACCTGCAACCGTTCCTTGGTCGCCGATTCCTTGATCCGCACGTGAACTTTAACGGTATCACCCGGTTGAAAATCGGGAATATTATCGCGCAACTGCGCATTTTCGATAGCATCTAAACGATTCATTTTAATTACTCCAACAGATCCGGTCGATTCTTCTTCGTTTTCTCTAAAGCCTGTTCTTGGCGCCAGCGTTCGATCTCGCCGTGATGCCCGCCGATCAGTACCTCGGGCACGCGCATTCCGCGAAATTCCGGCGGCCGCGTGTAATGCGGATAATCTAGCAAGCCGGTCGCGAACGATTCCGTCAGCGCGGAGGTTTCGCTGCCCAACGCGCCGGGCAACAACCGCGTAACCGCGTCCACCAGCACCACCGCCGCGGGTTCGCCCCCCGACAGCACGTAATCGCCGATGGAAATTTCCTCGGTGATCAGCGTTTGCGCGACGCGTTCATCAACGCCTTCGTAGCGTCCGCAGATCACGACGATCTGATCGGCTGCGGAAAGCTCTTGCGCCAACGCCTGCGTCAGCCGTTTCCCCTGCGGCGACAAAAGCACCACGCGGGTTCCGGCGGGACACGCACCGGCCTTTTCGCCGGTCAACTCTTCCACTGCTTCGAATATCGGTTCGGGCTTCATCACCATTCCGTCGCCGCCGCCAAACGGACGGTCGTCAACGATGTGGTGTTTGTCATGGGTCCAGTGACGCAGGTCGTGCGCCCTGACCGATAACAAGCCGGCCGCGCGGGCGCGCCGGATAATGCCGAAATCAAATACTTCGCCGAAAAATTCCGGGAAGATGGTTACGATATCGAACCGCAGCATGATCAAAGATCTAACAACCCGTCGGGCGGGTCCACCTTGATGACCTTCTGTTCCAGGTCAACTTCGGTACAAATGGCCCGCGCAAAGGGTATCAAGTAATCCGCTTTGCGCTCGCCTTCAGGTGTCACCACCAGCAACTCAACGCCCCCGGTCCGCAATAATTCGCGAACCGTGCCGAGCCTCACGCCCGCGAGCGTTTCCACGCAGCAACCGACCAGTTGCCAATCGTAAAACTCGTCGGGATCATCCAACCGGCCACATTCCGCTTCGGGGATCGCCAGTTCGCAGCCGCTTAACAACTTCGCCTGTTCCGGCGTGTCGTATCCGGCAAATTTCAATACCACCCGGTTGCCTTGGAACCAGTGGCTCTCGACGGTTAGCGTCTCGCGGCGTCCGTCGGGGTGTAATGCTAACAACCGTTTACGGTCCGCGAAGCGCTCGGGATAATCCGTCAGCAGATTCGCGACCAGTTCGCCTTTAATTCCACGCGGCTTGCCGGCCAGGGCCACGGCAACCAACGGTTCTTCGGCCGCGTCGGTCACTCGACGATATCCAACAGATAACGCGTACGGCCTTTTTGGCTGGCGGCGAACAGCAGCGAACGAAGGGCGCGAACGGTACGGCCCTGACGGCCGATCAGCTTGCCCATATCGGATTCGGCGACGCGAACTTCGATGCGCACGGTCGAACCACCAACATCCTCGCGCACCTCGACCGCCTCGGTATCGTCCACCAACGCTTTAACGATCAGCTCGACGGCTTCTTTCATAATCAAACTTCCGCTCGCCGGTTCTTTGCGTCGAAGACGCTATTAGAACTTAGCCAGATGTGAAACGTCTGGTAAACCGCTTCACGTCTCTGCGCATTGAAGATGCGCTGAGAATCTGTCGCCCCTTCAGGGCGATTCGACTTGGGCGCGTAGTCCAGAGGCCGCGCAAAGCCTTGCCTCTGGCTATTCTCTCGTTGCGCCTTTAGCGCAAAACGCGACCCGACTAGATCGTGCCAGTCTCGGGCATTACCGCGGGGGCATCCGAATTAACCGGCGCCGCTTCCGCTGCCAGCTTGATCCCCTGCTTCTTGATCAAACGGTCGACGGTGGCCGTCGGCTGCGCGCCCATCGAGATCCAGTATTGCACGCGGTCCATCTTCATGGTCACCTCGGCCGGATCGCGCGTCGGGTTATAGGTGCCGACGTTTTCCATATAGGCGCCGTCACGTTTCGAACGCTTTTCCTTGACCACGATACGATAGGCCGGGCTTTTCTTCGCGCCCAAACGCATTAAACTGATTGATAACACTTTCGATTCCTCCGAAATAGTAGCTGCCGAAAATCTGTTGCCGGCACACGACACCAAATCCTGGCATCTACCGCCGATGTTTCTTCTTTATTCGTTTCTTCTTTGGCTTCTTTCGTTTCGACGAACCGGGCAATCCGGGCGAAAGCGCCGGCGTTGCTCCGTCATCGAAATCCAGGCCTTCCATTCCACTGACGTCAGGCATGCCCAACATCCCGCCAACTTTGCGCATCATGCGATTCTTGATACCACCGCCTGCACCTGCGCCGCCAAACAATCCCATGCCGGAAAATTGCCGCATCATCTGCCGCATTTCCTGGTACTGCTTGATCAAACCGTTAACGTCCTGCACCTTGGTGCCGGACCCAAGCGCGATTCGACGTCGTCGTTGCGCGCTCAATATCTTGTAATTGTCCCGTTCGGCCTGCGTCATCGAGCTGATGATCGCTTCCGTGCGGCGAAGCTCTTGCTCCATCTGAACCGATTGTTCGTCGGTCATCTCGGGCATGCCCATCCCACCCGTTAACTGGTCGGGCAGCATCTTCATGATCTTCGAGAACGAGCCGAGCTTCTTTACTTGCCGCAACTGCTTGCCAAAATCATCCAGCGTGAACTGGTTCTTCTGCAAACGTGCGAGCTGCTCTTCCGTCTCGCTCTGATCGACCTTGGACTGGACCTCTTCGATCAGCGACAACACGTCGCCCATGCCCAGTATCCGCTGCGCGATGCGGTCAGGATAGAAGGGTTCCAACGCGTCGTACTTTTCGCCGACGCCGACGAACTTGACCGGTTGCCCGATGACCTGTTTGATCGACAACGCCGCGCCGCCACGGGCATCGCCGTCCATCTTGGTCAGGACCACGCCGGTGATACCCACGCGGCGATGAAACTCTTCGGCGGAACGAACCGCGTCCTGGCCGGTCATGGCATCGGCCACGAACAGGACCTCAACCGGTTTGGTCTCGGCCTTGATCTTCTCCAACTCGACCATCAACTCGTCGTCGATGTGCAGGCGCCCGGCCGTGTCGATCATCAACGTGTCGAACCCGGTCTGCGCTGCGTGCTTCATGGCACCGCGCACCAGGGTCAACGGATCGTCAGTCTCCGGCATTTCAAAGATCGCTTGGCCGGTCGCTTGCGCGACAACCTTTAACTGCTGCCGTGCGGCGGGACGGTAAACGTCGACCGATACCAACAACGGCTTGCGGTCCTGGTTCTTGGCCAGCCACCGCGAAATTTTTCCCGTCGAAGTGGTCTTGCCCGAACCCTGCAGCCCGACGATCATCACTACGTTGGGTATCGTCTTCGTGAACACCAGCCGCGAAGACGTTCCGCCCAGCAATTCGATCAATTCGTCAAAAACTATCTTGACGACCTGCTCGGACGGTTTTAGTTCCTGCCAGACGGCCTGGCCCTCGGCCTTTTCCTTAACGGCCGCGATAAAGTCTTTGGCGACCTTATAATTTACGTCGGCTTCGAGCAGCGCCAGCCGGATCTCGCGTAACGCGGCATCGACGTGCGCCGGGGTCAAAACCCCCTCGCCGCGCAATGATTTCAGCGTGCGCTTTAGCTTGTCAGATAGAGATTCGAACATCGTCCCCAAGGACAGGCCCGTCGCATGAGCCGAAAACTTGAATAATAGCGAGGAATTGAGGGGGGTGTCAAGGTAAGGTACTTTCGCGGTGAGCGATCTCTAAACCTGCCGACGCAGCTAAACACTCGATTGACGTTCACACAAATCAAGGCTGGAAGTAAAAACCGGCCGGACGGCTTGACAATTTCTCCATTACAGAATAGTGTGGCTCCAATGGCTTACTTGTCGTTCCGCATCCACAGACTGTGGGCGCTGAGCTGGCAAGCTGAAAAATGACAACAGCGGCCGGCGTGGCCGTTGAGTAGCGAAACCGCAGCGAGGATTCAGCTCGCCACGGTTTCTTTGGGGACGGACCGGGTTGGAATCGGAAAACGCCCACCATCCGGATAGTACTAGATTCGGATGCAAGGCTCAACGGCCACGTTGTAAAAAAGTTTCCGAGCATTCTTGGTCTGGCCAGCGTTTTACAATGAAAGGCCGGGTTGGGAAATGAAACAAATTGCGTTAGATCTGCTCCATCTATTAGTCGTTATTGCCGAGATAATTTGGTTTATTATCAAGGCGCGTCGGCCGCGGTAACTAACACTAACCCATCAGGGGGATGGTAACGAAGGGAGGGATGAAACCCAAACTAAGAAACCATCCCACCTATGGTGGCGATCTCAGCGATAGTCCAACTTTTGTGCCCTTATTGTAAGGTACCAACTTATCCGACCTTCCCCTGGCGAAGCGTCGGCATCTTCGCGAATTATGCTGGCAGGTTCAGCTTCCTTCAATCCCGTGATTACAAACTCCGATTCAGCTAACGCCTCTACGTAATCTGCAATAGGTCGGTGAAACATGAACGGTGGCCGTTCGTCGGCTTCGAATCGATAGGTTGATGTTGCCGAAGCGAACCTCTGTTCGCTAACCTGACGACCAAAGTAATTGTCGACCGTCCATGCGTTCGAGCCCAAACCAGTTTGGCACCAATCGCTAGATGAGGTTATGAAAGATGGGTGAAGAATAGAGAATATGAATACGCCGGTGGGACTCAAGACTCGAGCGCTTTCGCGAATGGCGGATCTAAAATCAGGCAGGTCCATTAACACCATATTGGCGACAACGCGGTCAAAACTGTTGTCCTTGATCTGAACCATGTGCTGGTAGTCCCCCAAAATGTAGCTTATGCCAAGTGGATCCGCAGCTTCTAAATTACGTGCTCTGCTCAGGAGTGGAACACAGAGATCAAGCCCGCAGACGGATGCCGCTTCCGAACCCGCAAAAAGGCGGCACAGATAACCTTCGCCGCACCCAGCATCAAGCACTCGCAGTCCACGAACGTCTTTCAACAAAGCAAAAATGTCCGGATTGATCAAATACTTGCGAACCTTGTCCCCATATTGCCCGTAAGTGCCGATCATTCGCGGGGAGACGCCGTCCCATCTGGAAATCACATCTTCAACTGAAGGAATTCTATTCTTTATCATGCTATTAGGCCCAAGAAGTTATTCGACCTCACGACGAACCGCCCATGGTAGGAACCATGCCTCAATAGACCCAACGAGTCTAAAGAAAAAGATTGCAGCCATTGAAGTCGCAAACACCGTGGCATACAACATAGGAGTCTCAAGCTGATACATTTTGATCACCATTAGATATCCGGCACCACGATCGGCAGAAATCCACTCCGCTACGAGTGCGCCGATAAAGCAATTAGCAGTTGCAATTTTCAGTGAAGCAAACAGATAGCTCATGCTCGCAGGCAATCGAAGTTTAAACAACACTTGCAGCCGCGTGGCATCCAGCGTTGTGAAGAGATCAAAAAGGAGCGGACTGGGCGAACTAAGCCCCCTAACCATGTTGATGACTGTTGGGAAAAAAGTAATGAGACCGGCGACAACAGATTTTGAAATCATGCCATTGCCCAACGTCAACGCTAATATCGGCGCAAGCACTATTACCGGCACTGTTTGCAATGCAATAACTATTGGTAAGAGCCCTCGTTGAGCTGGTTTATAAATTGTAAATACGATCGCAGTGAACACCGCAGTAATTGTTCCGCCAGCGAAACCGATTAAGGCCTCCGCGATGGTGACTCTAAGGTGAGTCCAAATTTGAGGCAGATTATTCACTAAAGCCCGAAATATTAGGCTTGGTCGCGGAACAACCGCGGTAGGAACGGCCATTTGAAGTAGTACAACCTCTGTCACAATCAAAACCACTCCCAAAGTAAGCATTGGCGGTACCCATGTCTGCAAAGTAACGTATCCGCGATTCGCCAGTTCATATTTGAACAATCTTCGTTTAGTCGGAAACTCCTGACCATCATCCTTTTCATTAACTAGAATTGACCTATTCATTACTAAGTTCCTTTCGGACCTGTGCCGCCAGGTTGGCCAATTCGGCGCTCGTGGCAAAATCACTGGCTCGCGGTCGACCAAATGGAATATCAATACTGGCGACGATAGTCCCCGGTCGGTCGCTCATAACAACAACCCTATCCGCCAGATAACACGCCTCCGTAATAGAATGGGTAACGAATAGCACCGCCGGTCGATAATCCAGCCAAATCGCTTCCAATTCCCGATTTAGTCGTTCGCGATTTATTTGATCCACGGCGGCAAAAGGCTCGTCCATGAGCATGAGGGTGGGCCTCCCTGGACCGTTCAATGCACGGGCGAGCGCGACCCTTTGCTGCATTCCTCCCGAAAGTTCCGACGGAAGACTCGATTCAAATCCCGTCAAACCTACAAGCCTAATCAGGTCCTCTATTCTTGCCGACGACTCAATCCCATGAATGCGTGAGCCCAACTCTAGCGGAAGCGCGATGTTCCCCCGCACGGTCCGCCAGTCCAGCAATGCTGGCTGTTGGAACATTATTGAGACTTCGTGCAATTCCCTAGCTTTGTCCGGATTGCGACCCATCACGGAAATGGCTCCAGTCGATGGCTTTAACAATCCGGCCAACAATCGAAGCACTGTAGACTTTCCGCAACCAGACGGACCGACTATGGCCACAAACTCACCGGACTTGATGCATAAGGAAAACTCCTTCAAGGCTTCAACCGAAACGGTCCTTCCTAGCCGGTATGAGTGCGAGACGCGATCAAGAGTCGCAACCGGTCCGTCCAATTGATTATTTCTTGACATACCCAAGATCCCAAACAATATCGTCAGCCAAAATCGGATTTTCAATTTGCTTATATCGTAGTAGTAAATCAGTTCCTGTCGCCCAACGATCCTTGTCCATTTGGCCTAGTTGTGCCAGTCCATCAGACCCAATCATGATGTCCTTAATCCGCTCAAGACCAAGTCGCTGTTGATCCACATTAAGCTCGCTGTTGTATTTCTCCTTAATCATTGCAGCTGTTCCGGGTATATCTTGAAAGGCCAAACGCCATCCTTCGAAAGTAGCGTCCAAAAAATCCTTTATTAAAGTTGGACTTGAGTTTAAGGTGCTTTCTTTTGCAAAAATTACGTTCCCGTAAAGTGAATATCCGTTATCACTCAAAGGAATCACGTTCGTCTTCACGCCTTGTAACTGGAGCGAGATGGGTTGATCAGTAATGAATCCTAAGTACGCGTCAACTTGCTTTGTTACGAGTGGAGTTGCATCAAATTGGACGGGCACCATTTTTACATCGTTGAGAACCATCCCTTTGTTCGCGAGCGCAGCTTCAAGCACGTAAATGCTTATATTCTGAGTACCAATTCGCTTTCCGCGAAATTGATCAACCGACACAATACCCGACTCGGAAAGGGTGATATAGCAGAACGGGCTCTTCTGATACTCCGCCGCAACCGCTTTTATTGGGAGCCCCTTAGACCTGGCAATAACAAATCCTGCCCCGTCAATGATTCCAATGTCTTCATTCCCTCCGCCAACTAACTGAGCTGGGTTGAGTCCAATTCCACCTGGTTGAATTTGAAGATCAATTCCCTTGTTTGCGTAAAGTCCCTTCTCCTTAGCGACGAGTATGCCGGCAGATTCAATATTAAATACCCAAGGAAGTCTCAGAACTACTTTGGTCGAATTAACTGGAGCCGAACGTCTAAACGGGTTACAGCTAACCAGCAGCAAGCTAGTAAGCGAAATAGCTAAAATCAGTAGCAAACCAGCCGATTGCAATCTTTCGCGCAACCTAATGTTAATCACTCTTAATTTCATTTGTCGTTCAATCCTTTCACTCGTAAATCCCGCGGTTCATGTTCAATTCATGGAAAACTTGTGTTCACACGCGATTGTGTCAACGCCATCTGGTTTTTTTTCCCTTTGTCTGGATTCTTGCAAATTTCGGCAGAAATCGCTGTACCATCCATCCGAAAGTTCATCCTTAACTTGAATCCAAATGAGATCGGACAATCGGTCATTTAATTCGTCGGGGGAACTGAGTAAATCTCGGGCCGTTTGCTTCGGTGGGAACGCAACAAATCCTTCACTTGTGCGATCTCTCGATTTGTACCGGTAAATTAAGAAATACACTCCGTATCCAAACATCGGGAAATCGCTCACGCCACTGGAAACGGTGTATCCAACGACACGCCCTTTTGCCGATTCTGGATTGCCCTTTAGGTTAAGCTTGCGCCAGCGCCGCCAGGTTACCTGTGCTGAACTATCGTCAGGAAATACGTAATTGAAAGTCGCAGCTGTTTCTTTTACAATCTTAGCCATTGCGATGCCAGCCTCAGGAATTTTACCTTCAAGGAAATCCACGACCGAGAAGATCCAAATCTCATGGATATTCGGATCAGAGGCGCGATTCTCCATGTGTTTCCATGTGTGAATCCCCATTTCCACTGGGTCAACACGCGGACCGGACCAGTCTAGATCACCAACTTTTAGAAACTGCTCGATTTTTACAAGATTAGCGTTGCGAGGTACCGCGTCCCCCTTTAACCACCGATAGTAGGACTGATCAGAAATTCCAAATTTTTCAGAGAATTGTGCAGAACCCCAACCCAATGCATCACACAATTCACCGAATGCTTTGGTTGACGCCACTTTGTTTTTCGCATTCACGGCAGCGGAAAGGTTTTCAAACTTCCTTAATGCGAGATCTCGTTTTGTCACAGTTCACGGCCTTCCTTTGAATCGCCTCAAGGCGTTATTGGAGCCACAGTATACATAATGGAGTGTCGAATTGCAACACCTATGCACCCCTGCATTGCCAAATCTTAATTCCCGCGTGAATGTGGTTGCTTAGTGTCCCGGCATTAACACATTAGACGGGAATAGTGCCCTTTCTTGGGATCGCAATTCCAGCCCACGAATTTGCCACCACGGATCAGCTCCGAATCTGAAAGAGGAATCAGTCAGTCGAGGTGGAGCGCGCTCGCGGCAATTAGGGAGGCGGTACCGTCAATGGAACGGATTACAGGCAAGGGACTTGGTCACTACCAAGGATATCGGGAGTAGGAAACTGACCTCGTTGCAGGCGCCGCTTCGACTTCACGATCGCGACTTCCATGTGACCGAGGCAACGCAAAGGGAATGGCCAACGAATCAACAATGCCTGCGTCTCACGACGTTCATCGGTTCCCTCGAGGTGTCGAAATACTTTGCCCAGTTGAATCTCATCGGCGGCGAAATTTTCTAGCTTCTCTTCGCCACCAACAACCGCCGGTTATCCTTATTCTTCGATTGATGTTAAGAGTTCGCTGATACCTGAAAATGGAGATTGATTCGATAGCACTCGCTTGGTGAGCCGAAAATCGTCATTCAGAGGTCAGCATGGGCGCGACCGGCGCTTCGTTAACGGTGGTCGGGTTGATTTTGGTCCGCGTAACGCTCGCGGCCGGGGCGGGTCGCTCTCGTCGGTCTCAAATACGGAACAGCTTCTCTTCTTGTGAGAGCGAAAGGACCTTGTACAGTTCCACGTCCAAATCAGCCGGAAGTTTGTCACGAAGTACCGGCAAGACATATTGGCAATTTACGCCGCTCACAATTTCTGTAAACAGACCCGTTATCTGATTATCATGTACATTCTCTATCTGATCCTGCATGACGAAATGTAGGCAACGAATGTTGAGCGCATCGGCGAACTGAATATAAGCTAGATCAAAAGCGGCAATTTCACCTTTCTTTTTTCCGGTTCCCAGATTGCCTCCCACGCTCGTAACTGCCAATTCATAACCTCGCTCATTTCGGTCTGCACTGAGAATAAATTGTTCCCCATATAATCGATTTGAAATTTCAGCAAAGTATGAGTTAAATTCGGCGACCCTTTCTTGAATAAGTTGGTCTTTAGAAATTATGCCTTGGTCAATGCCAGACAATTCCTGTTCGATAGTATTGACCTTTTGAAGTGAGCTTTGCCACATTCGCAACTGTTCTTGGAGTCGTCCTCTTTGCTCATAGGCCAGGTTTATTTCTGAGACTAGTTTCTCGAAATCCACCGAAGTAACTGTTCTTGCTAGCTTTTCCGAAACTGCTTTCTCGGTATCCAGTAGCCCGTCCAGACGCACCCGCAACGAGACAATATCGCTTTCTAAACCCGGCAATTCTTCAGCAATGTACTTAACCTTCTCCAAAATCATTCGGTTATGAAATCGTACAGTTTCCTCGAACGACCTCTGGATACTCGGGACCAACAACTTTGCCTCTTCATAGAACTTTCTGATTTGACCAGTATCGATATTCGCCAAATCCTTTTCCAAATCCGCTCGGCTCTCCTCGATCAATACCTTCCGAAGTTCTAAACCCGACTGTTCGGTCGCGAGGCGATTGATCTCAGCTTTTGTTTCATTAAGCAAGCTTAAATCATCGCTATAGCGCTCGTTTACCTTAAACGTTTCCTTTTGCTTCGTTAGTCCGGTGATCTGCCGATTGACAACCAACAGAGATTGGGAAATCTGCGACTGCGTCCGCTCTCTCCGTAATCGCTTTTGGAGGCTCATTTCAATCTTGCGTTGAGCGATC
>JBDSEC010000149.1:0-4564 GCA_039920205.1 Pyrinomonadaceae bacterium | reverse complement strand
AATGGTTTTTGTGGCGAGGTCGAGCAAGAGAAACCGACGGTGGAGGCAAGTTTTTGTCAGGCTACCGGGGGGGCGACAAAATGCTTTTGCAAGACCAACGAGATGGCGCCGCGCAGACGGGGATAGGCAAATTCATCCAACGGAATGATCTGGCTGGCGTTGGCCAGTGGCGATTTTTCGGCCACGACATGCTTGATGATCGGTCCGACCCGATCCCAAACGCGGGTTACCTCGCCCACGCAGATGATCAAGCTCGGCGCGAAACTGGTTATCAGCATGGCGATACCAACGCCCAGGTACTTGGCCATCCGATCGATCGCCTCGGTCGCCTGGGGATCGCCCTGTTCGCAGAGGCGAAGGATGTCTTCGAAACTCGGCAACGTAGCCTTTTTTGCTTGGCGGCCGCTAGGCCTGCCGATCGCCCGCGAAAAGTAGTTCACCGTCGCCAGGTTCGAGGCGTAAACCTCCCAGCATCCGCGATTTCCGCACCGGCAGAGCGGGCCATCCTCATTGATCGAAACGTGGCCGAATTCACCGGCCATTCCGTCCACTCCCGTGACCAATTGGTCATTGGCGACGATGCCGGTACCGATACCCTCGGAAACCGTCAGCGCGATCAGGTCATGCAATCCTTCAGAATGCTTCCCAAACCATAATTCATAGAGAGCACACGAGTTAGCAGCGTTGTCCACCTCGACCGGCAAACCCGTCGCTTTCTCCAGATACTCCTTAAAATCGACATTGCGCCAACCCAAATTGGGCGCGAATACCATGCGTTGGGTATTACGGTTTACCCGGCCCGGAACCCCGACGCCGATACCCTCACAAAAGATGCGCGGATGGGAATTGCGCAAGTTCTGAATACGCTCGGCCAACTGTTCCAGATAGACTTGCGGGTCCAGCGGCGTAGCCAACGAATCCTGCGTGATGATATGCGCATTCAGGTCGGTCAGGGCTAGCGTAGTCTGTAGGGGCCGCACGTTAATTCCGATAATACCCGCGCGATCGATATTCAGATGCAGAAAGCGAGGCTTGCGGCCGCGCGGCAGATGACCGAGCGCTCCTTCTGTGATCCACTGTTCTTCGATCAGTTGCTCGATGATCAACGAAACCGTGCTGCGTTGCAGTCCGGTTTGGCGGGCGAGATCCGCGCGCGAGATGGGTTGCTTGGTTCGGATCAGATTCAGAATGATCCGGCGATTGATATCCCGGGCGGTTTCACTCGTTGCGATTTGAAAGTTGGATAAATTGATCTTTCTCATACGACGTAAGGCGCCCAGGCGAACCAGGCCACCAATAAATTCGACCACCCAATTAATGGCCGGCCTAGCGCCGGAACCAGTACAAAGCCGGCAGATAATATCACGCCGAGGGCGGTTTTTACTGATTCAGCGGCAATTTGTACCGTTCTGACAGAAATAAATTACTCGAAGTCAACAGTTTTCTCTTGACATCGCAAGCAAGAATTGATAATTAGTTCGCACAACGAACTAAAGCGCTTACGCGATCAGGATCGTTACGGACACTTTTAACTAACACGACAAAAAGCTGAACCGAAGGCGGGCTACTTTCTAAGCATTGGCCGTTTTCCGGTTTCTTTCAAAGGGCCCGGGGCAAAACTACGGACGGATAAGGTTGCCGATCGGCGCAGCCGAATCTGCGGACCGGATGCTAAATAGGCAAGCGCGAACCTAGCGCCCGACCTGTTTCAGAACTTTTAACTCTTTTGTTGTGGATACGAATTAAAGCCTAGGTATTGCATTGCGGTCAGGGGGTCAGTATCCCTTACAGACCGGCCAGTTTCATTCAGTCAGAACAATTTCAAAGGGTGAAAACGCACCGCCGAGGATGCGCCGTCAAGAGGCGCCGCTGTCCGTGGCGTCCGAATTCTCGAGAACCTTAGAGCTAAGGAGACAACCAATGTTCAACGCTAGCAGGATCCTTTTGATCGCGGCGCCTACCCGCACGGAAATCACGCCCCGGGCCCGCCGTCTGGCAGCGATGCTCTTGACCGGCTTATTCCTCCTCGTAATGGTGGGAGCATTGGTTCCCCGAACCGCAAACGGTCAGGTCTTGTATGGTACGTTGTCCGGAACGGTAACCGACCAGAATGGCGCTGCCCTGCCGGGCGCCAAGGTCGAGATCGTTAATAACGGCACTGGTTCGTCGCGGACCATTATTGCCGACGAACGGGGATCGTTTAGCGCCAATGATCTTCAGCCGGGCAGTTATAAGGTGACGGCCTCGAACGCCGGATTCAAAACGGCGATCAACGAATCAGTGATGGTCGCCGTTAACTCGGTGGTTCGGTTCGATCCCCAACTGGAAGTAGGTAATGTCGAGACCACCGTCGATGTATCCTCAACCGCGGATACGATCCTGCAAACCGACCGGGCCGACATCAATATTGTCCAGACCACCCGTCAGGTTACAGATCTGCCGCTTACGGGCAGCCAGGGCCGCAACTATCAGAGCTTGCTGACGATCGTGCCGGGCGCCTCGAAAGACCTGGGCCAAAGCGTGATCGCCAACGGTGCGGGCGAGGCAAATTCCGCCGCGGGTAATCCACAGCGTTCGATCTCGTACAACGTAAACGGGGTGTCTCGTCTGCAAAACAACACGCGTATTGACGGAGCCGCGGTGTTGTATCCCTGGCTGCCTACGAATACCGCTTATGTGCCGATCTCGGAGTCGATCCAAGAGGTCAATATCGTGACGAATTCGTTCGATGCCGAGCAGGGTTTGGTCGGTGGAGCGTTCGTCAACGTGATCACCAAATCCGGCACCAATAACTTTCATGGTTCCGGTTGGGGCTATTTGTTGAATAGTAGCTTTGGCAAAGCGCGCAACGATTTTCTCACCACGCCGCAGTTACCCAAAGATGTGTTGGCCCAATACGGTTACACCGTGGGCGGTCCGATCATCAAGAACCGGCTCTTTTTCTTTACCGATCTCGAGCGCACGACCCGCAACAATCTTTCGCGTATCAACACGGTGACCTTGGCGCCGGGCGTACTTCGTCCGTCGGCGAACGGGGTCGATTTTACCAGCACCGGCACGACCATCTTTGATCCATTGTCTAACGCGGATCCAAGCCTACGTACGGCATTCCCCGGCAACATCATTCCATTCAATCGCCTGTCTAGTGCGGCGCGGACCTTGATCGGTCTGTTGCCGAACCCAACGCTGGGTGGCTTTACTAACAATTTCGTGGCCCAAGGCGTGGCCACCTTCAAGCGTACGAACTTCGACACGAAGATCAACTACACCGCGTCCGACAAGATGCAGATGTTCGGACGATTCAGCTATTCGCCCACGTTGATCTTTGAAGATCCGATCCTGGGCGAAGCCGGCGGAGATGCCTTGAACGGTGGTCAGTTAGGAACGGCGCCGGGAAAGGTTTATGTCTTCAGCGTCGGGGGCAGCTATGCCGTTAGCCCGAATCTTATCTTTGACGCCGTCTATGGTCAGACGTTGCAAGACCTGGGCGCGGAATTCGATCTCGAGAACAACTATGGCTTGGATGTTCTGCAGATTCCCGGCACGAATGGCCCAGATAGACTGCAGGGCGGTAAACCATCATTCCAGGTAACGGGTTGGGCCAACATGGGAAATCCGAACACCGGAAATCCGTTTAAGTTCCATGACAAACAGTACACCCTGGCGACCAACTTCAGTTGGATCAAGGGTGCACACAGCATGCGTTTCGGTTTGGACTTCCAGAATCAACAGATCAACCACTTTCAACCGCAAGGCGCCGATTTCCAAACCGTCCGGGGGACGTTTCGGTTCAATGGTAATCCAACGGCACGTCAAGGCGGCACGGCCGCGAACGCGTTCAATGCTTGGGCCAGTTTCTTGCTGGGTCTACCCAGTTCCGCGGGCAAGGTTGACCAACTGCGGAATCCCAACGCGGTCTATTTCGTTAACTACGGGATCTATGCGCGCGATCACTGGCAGGTAAATCGTAATCTGACGATAACTTACGGCGTCCGCTATGAGATGTATCGAAACCCGACCAAGGACACGACCGGGATCAACCGGTTCGACCCGGACACGGGCTTGATCTACACCGGCGGTTTGAGCGGCGTTCCGCACGATGCGGGCATGAAGTCGGGCCCGGGCTGGTTGCTGCCGCGGTTTGGCGTCGCCTGGCGCATTGGCGATAAAATGGTTCTACGTGGTGGATTCGGTCAATCGATGGATCCGCGTCCATTTATCGATTTCCGCAACGCATATCCGATAGTCAACGTGTGGCAGATGCCGGTGGGCCGTTTCAATAATGCCGACAACGCGTTTGTTCCGGTTACGACGCTAACGACCGGGCTCGTTAACCCGAGCATTCCGCCCGACCTTTCGCAGGGAATACTGGCTTTGCCGGCAAATGCGGGAACCACGACATTTCCCAAGAATGCACGGCGCGACCGCATCACCTCGTTCAATTTCATCATCGAACGTGAACTACCCTGGAAGTTCAAAGGAACCATTGGGTATGTGGGTACGCGCGCCTTTGGTCAAATGGGCTTCATCAACATCAACGCGTCGGCGCCGGGTACCGGTACCG
>JBDSEC010000148.1:0-7107 GCA_039920205.1 Pyrinomonadaceae bacterium | reverse complement strand
CATTTGCGTCGTCTGCCTTTGTTGCAACAAATGCACGACCTCGGCCAGTACACTTTGGCCGTCCGCGGATTCGAGATCAATTGCTTTGCCGGCCTCGGCATCACGTAGCGACATATCGCCCGCCACGGGTGGGTATGGTTCGTCGAAAGACATTCGCTTGAACTCGCCGGAAGTGACCGATACCCGACGGCTGCTGGCGGTTATTTCAATACGACGATAGGTTTTCATTTTGACCTGCCTGGTGACGGGAAAATTTATAGCGCACCCGGCTGCGTAAAGTGCAACGCTGCCGGGTGCGGAAAACGAACCAAGTCAAACCAAGGTTTCAGCGTTACCAAAACGCCGTCCGTTCATTTCCTATGGTGCCGGTGCCGCGATCGGAATGTCCCCGGCCGATCCCCATTGATACGCGTTACTTCCATTGGAGCTTTGTAGGATGTACCAAACACCGTCGCGGAATACAGCAATGTCGGTCTTACCATCGCCGTCATAATCGGCCGGCACCGGTTTGTCGGTACTCAACCCCCATTTGGTCGTTGAAACTGTTCCATCCGAACTTCGCTTGATATACCAGGTGCTGTCCGACGGGCGAAACACGGCAAGGTCAGAACGTCCATCACCGTCGTAATCGCCCGCAGCGACCTTATCGCCGTTCGTGCCGAACTGCTGGGTCAGTATGGTGAAATTGCTGGTTTGCAAAATATACCAAGTACCCAGACTGGGTCGAAAAACGCCAATGTCGGTGCGTCCATCACCGTCAAAATCGGCGGGGGGTCGATTGACATTGCACGGCGTGATAGCTCCATATATGCTACAGCGAGTCGCTGAATAAAGATCGGGTAAACCAACTCCGCCGGGGCGGGCTGATTGGAAAAACAAGATCGAACCATCGGGTGATAGGGACGGCGCACTGTCATCCTGCAGAGTGTTAACGCCTGGGACCAATGCGGGCGTACTCCACGGCGAACTGGTCGAAGCGCGGGTTGAATACCAAATGTCGAAAACACCATCCACCAATCCGCCGGGCCGGGCGGAAGCAATGAATATCTCCAGGCCGTCGCGTCGGATGGCGGCGCGTATTTCTACACCGGTACCAATCGCACTTAAGTCCGACAATAAAGCCGGCGGGTTAAAGGATCCGTCAGGGTTTCGCGTACTTTGATAAAGGTGGTAATCAAATGGCGGGTCGGCCGAGCGGCTGCTGCTGAAAATAAGCGTGCCGGCGCCGGTAGCCGGATCTTCAAAATAGGCCGCGCCCAATTCGTCGAAGGTGGTATTGACCACCGCACCCAGATTTACCGGGGTGGTCCAGCCAAAATCGTTATTTGGATTGGTACGCGTCGAAAGGTAGAGATCCCTCGCGCCTATGCCTCCCGTACGGGAACTCTGAAAAAACATCGTGCGCCCGTCGAGCGAGATCGCATTGACCGAGTCCGTGCCGGCCGAGTTGAGCACTCCTACATTTTGCGGAGCACCCCAGGCGGAACCGAGGGTTGCTCGTTGCGAAACCCAAATATCAGTCGCCCCTAGCGTGCCCGGACGATCGCTCGTGAGATAAAGACTCAAGCCGTTGGGTGCCAGGGTCGGCGCCGCATCGGTGGCTGATGTATTTAGCGCGGGGCCCATACTTCGTAATGCGCTGAAGGCGTTGTTTTGTGAGTAGGCGCTGTGGGCCGTCATCGTCAACACGATGATCGCCGATAGCGTCGTTAGGGTAGTTTTGATTCTCATAGCTTTTCTCCTGTCTTGAATTCGTTCCGCAATCCGAGAGTTCCCGTTCGGACTTCTTCTGGCTGCGTTCGTGTTGCGGCACCTTACGGCGGGATGCCAGGGCAAGTAATGAAAGTTCGGCGAAACTTTGGCGAAAGTTTAGTGAAAGTTTCAGCAAAACGGGGAAAACGAAGCTTAATGGGTGATGAGTAACCTTAGCCACGCGGGCTCAAGAGGGCGACCACTAAACTCGGTGGCGACTTGGTCAGCAGGGGGCGAAATTAAAAGTGCGAGTTGGAAATTGAAATATCACACGACGATTAGCAAGTGCGCGGATGGTAAGAAGCTCCTATCTCTTCGCGTCGAAGATATTACTGATAGAAAATAGCTAGATGTGATGGGAAGCGGCGGGGCCGGGGATTAGGGGCCGGGGATTAGGGGCCGGGGACCGGGGATTCGAGCGCGCTGAAGGCGCGCCAGACCCGGGGGTGGCGCGCCTTGAGCGCGCGAACGTGTTTGCGATCCACCAGATGCCGCGCAAAGCCTTGCATCTAGCTATTTTCTTGATGCATCTTCAGCGCATAGAACAAGCTCTGCCGCAAAGACCAGCTCGCACCTTTGAATGCTCCCCAACCCAGAACAAGTCTGAAACAAAAGTCTGGCGGGAAATTGGATTTGGCGATATGATGGCGGCCGATTACCACATAGTCGGAAACCCGCAGGGCAAATAAGTTCGAGGCGGAAGCACGCCGCCTCTCCATTTCTCAACTGCTTTTAATCCTTCGTGCCATTGGTGAACGAAAGCCATTTGATTGGCCTAGGTCCCGGGAACATAGCGGACGCTTGAACAGGTTACGTTTTGCCAGCGCAAACCGAAAGCTAGCGGAGGCTTCAACTGCAGAAGCTAGTTCATCAGACTTATTGTTTCGACGAATTTACCCTCGATCTAACACTCGGATGTGTTTTGCGCGAGAGTGAAGAGATCAAACTGCGCCCGAAATCATTCGAAGTACTCAAATTCTTAGTGGAGAACCCGGGACGGCTCGTCAGCAAAGACGAGTTGATCCAGGCCGTGTGGATGGCTACGGCCGTCACGGACGAATCTCTGGTCCAATGCTTAAAAGACGTTCGTCGCGCCCTGGGCGATGAAGCACAACAGATCATCCAGACTGTACCGCGCCGTGGATACATCTTTAGGAAAGAAGTCAGTGAGACCGGTCCGAATATCTACACCGAAGAGACTTCGAGCGTCCACATCGTCATCGAGGAAACTGCAGAATCAAATAGTGGCGCGCTGCTTTACGAACCAAGTTTTAGCCGGAACGGTACGGTTCAACCAGCATTAGCTGGCGCGATCGCACCGGCGCCATCCATCTCTAAGGCTGCGCTCATCATTGACACGATCAAACGGCATAAGTTGGCCACCGCGTTTACCCTGACTTCCCTTGCCCTGGTTGGAAGTGGCCTAGCTTACGGGCTTTTCCTGTTTTTCTCTCGGCCCGCCACTTCTCCTTTCAGGAACGTAGGCATCCGGCGGTTAACCACTGACGGCAAAGCAGGAACGGCGGCCATCTCGCCTGACGGCAAATATGTCGCCTACACGATCGCCGACGCGGGAATGCAAAGTGTCTGGGTCCGACAGGTCGCCGCGGTCAACTCGACGCAGATAATTGCACCTGCGGATGCTGATTATACTGGTCTGACGTTCTCGACTGACGGCAACTTTGTCTATTGCGTTCGATCGGGCGCTTTGTATCAGGTGCCGGCATGGGGCGGACCCTTAAAAAAAGTTTGGGACGGCGTTAATAGCCAGCTCACCATTTCCCCCGATGGGCGGCGTTTGGCTTTTGTACGGAAGGGCAACGGTCAATCAAGTCTCGTGCTGGCAAATGCCGACGGCACGGGTGAACCGGCGGTTTTGGCGTTTCGCCGCTTGCCGGACTTTTTTACTTGGAGCCCTGCGGACGGATGCGCCTGGTCGCCGGACGGAGCAACCATTGCCTGCTCGGGCGGCGAGGGGGGCGGATTTGGACAACGATACCCCATCGCGGTGCGTGTGTCCGACGGAAAACAGTGGCCCATGACTGCCCAACGATGGAACCACACTGGACAAGTTGCGTGGCTCGACGATGGAAGCGGCATCGTCATGAATGCAAATGGCAATTTAGAGCCGAACTCGCAGCTCTGGTACGTTCCCTTTCCACGCGAAGCGGCAGTTAAGATCTACCACGACTTAACCGGTTATGGCGCCATGAGTATGACGGCAAACTCCGCGCAATTGGTTTCTATTCAATTGACCACCCAGTCGAACCTCCGTGCGATAAATCCTTTTGAAGAACCGCGGCGCGTGATCCAGATCACCTCTGGTGGCGAGCGCGACGATGGCGCATTGGCAGTTACGCCGGACGGTCGGATCATTTGCGAATCGGAAACGGGCGGCTCGCGGGACCTGTGGATCATGGATGCCGACGGAAGCAATGAAAAGCAGTTGACTTCAGATCCGTCGCGGGAAACGATGCCCACCGTTTCACCCGATGGCCGTTCGCTGGTTTTTGTCACCTTAGGTCAAGAAATCTGGAAGTCGGATATCGATGGCAACACTCGTCGTCAATTATCGAAGAATGGGTTGTTCCCCCAGTATTCGCCGGATGGAAACTGGATCGTTTTTTCATCGCCCGCCGACAAATGGGCGCTAATGAAGATGCCGTCCGGCGGCGGCGATGCCTTGGCACTGACCGGCCTTCCTTCGTTTCAACCCGCAATTTCACCGGACGGATCACTCATCGCTTATATGGAAGTGAGGCCGCGTATTGGGACCAAGACTTTGAAGGTAATACCGTTTGCGGGTGGAGCACCGCTCTACACTTTTGACGTACCTAACTTACAAAGTCAATTTGATGTTGAATGGTCACCGGACGGCAAAGCCATTACCTACAACGCGGTTCAAGATGGCGTGGGGCAGATCGTCAATCAACCGCTCGACGGCAGTCCGCCAAGTGTTCTGATTGAATCGCGAACCGAGCAGCTCGGTGCGTTTGCCTGGTCGCGTGACGGCAAACGGCTCTACTTTACGGCCGGGCCGGTCAGCCGCAATGTTGTGCTATTCGATTTGACCAGGTAGCTACGCGCGACGTACACCAACGAAGGCGTGTTTGCGGATAAGCGCCGCCGAAGGCAGGATCAACGCGCTTTGGCCAGGTGAAATAGAATGAAAATGAGAAGATCGATAGTTTTGATCATACTTTTTCTTCTGCCCATATCGGTCATCGCTCAAACGCAAACCACCGGTCGTATTACTGGTACGGTTAAAGACCCAAACGGCGCACTTGTCGTTGCGGCCAAGATAACGCTGACCAATAAGGCAACCGGAGAGGAACGCACCAACGCAACTGATGCGGCGGGTATATTTGCATTTGCGTTTCTTACGCCTGGAACCTACCGCATGCTGGTCCAAGCCGAGGGCTTTAACGCGTATACGGCGGAATTGATCACGGTGACGCTTACCGAAACAACCCGGGTTAGCGTCTCGCTAACCGTTCAGGGTGTCGTCACCGACCAGGTCACCGTCGACGCGGGCGCGTCCCGGGTAAAGACCGACAATGCAACACTTGGACAAGTGATCGATGGGCGCACCGCGACGGAACTTCCGCTGGCATCGCGCAATTTTACGCAACTTCTTGGGCTTGGGCCCGGCACGAACACTTATCTAACGGACAACACGGTGGTCGGACGCGGAACGCAAAACGTTTCGGTCAACGGCGCTCGACCTTCGCAAAATAACTTTCAAATAAACGGGGTCGATGCGAACGCGGGAATAAGCAATCTTCAAACGCTAGCCAGTCCGGCACTGGAATCGATCGCCGAATTCAAATTGCAAACCTCGCTATACGATGCGACGTATGGGCGCACCGGCGGCGGCAGCGTTCAAGTCATTACCAAAAGCGGTTCCAACAAATTCAACGGCACGGTCTATGACTATTTCCGCACCAGTGCCTTGACCGCCAACAATCCGTTTCTAAAGGCGGCCGGTTTGCCACGCCCGGTTCTGGAACGCAATGTCTTTGGCTTTGCCTTCGGCGGCCCGATCAAGCAAGACCGAGCTTTCTTTTTCGGTTCATATCAAGGTACCAGTGACCGCAATGGCGCATCGCTCTCGAATAGTCTCTCAGTAAACGTGTTAATTGACCCGCGCTTAACCGATAATAGATCCAGCGCGGCGCTTCACGCCGCATTTGGCATTCATGCCACAATTCCGATCAATGAGCCCGCCTTGCGTTTGTTGAATGCGCGTTTGCCGAACGGACAATTCGTGATCCCAACGCCGCAAGTCGGGGGGCTCTATTTTGGCTCGGCCATTTCGCTTTTTCGCGATCAACAGTTCAATGCCAATTTTGACCTGCGCGTCAATCAGCATAATTGGTTAAACGTTAAATTCTTTTTCTCCGACGCGCCGCAATCGCTGGGCCTTCTGGGCGGTTCGAATGTTCCTGGCTTTCCCGTTGAACAACAAAACGCACATCGGATCCTTTCGATTCAGGACATTCACACGCTGGGCCCGAACGTCACCAACGAAGCGCGAATCGCCTACAATATCATCGGCGGCCGTAACTTTCCTGGCCAGCCCGTGCTTGATTCGGCGTTAGGGATCCAACGGTCAACCGCGCTCGAATTTCCCGGTTTGCCGCTTATCAACATTGCCTCAGGCGCCACCGGCATCGCTTTTGGCACCGGCACCTCGCAAGACGCACAGCACGCCGCACGAACCACCAGCCTGGCCGACACCGTGTCTATCAGCCACGGTGATCACGCTTGGCGGTTTGGCGGTGAGTTGCGCTTTTATAAGTTTGATCTTACCGCCAACATTCTTACGCGAGGCCTTATCAATTTTACCGGTATTGATAACTTTCTGACCGGCCCAACCAATTTTTCCGTGCTTGGCAACGGCGTCACCGAGCGCAATTTGCGAACCACCGACTATAACTTTTTCGTGCAGGATAATTGGAGACTTTCGCCCAAGCTGACGCTTAACCTCGGCCTTCGTTACGAATTAGATCTGCCCCCGTACGACACGCAAGGCCGCATTTCGACATTTGATCCATCGCTTTATAGTCCGCCATTGAACAGCCTGGACCCGCCCCGCGGAGGAATCGTTCAAGCCGGAAATCCGATCCCGCTGTACGATCTGCCCTATGTGCCCAATGTTGGAAAACGAGTGCTAAAAAGCAATGATCCAAATAATCTCGCGCCGCGTATCGGCTTTGCTTACTCGCCTTTCAAATCAGACCGTTTCGTCATACGCGGCGGCTACGGCCTTTATTATTCGCGTTTGTCTTTTCAGTATCTGGTCGGAAATACTTTTACGGCGCCCTTTTACTTGACGACGTTCACCGCCGGCCG
>JBDSEC010000147.1:0-9365 GCA_039920205.1 Pyrinomonadaceae bacterium | reverse complement strand
GTACCACCTGCGGTAGCGGGTGGCTTGATCCGCTAATTTGACGACCGGAGTCACTTTGGCCAGTTGGCTTATTTGTTTTTGAATTCCCAATGGGTGCCCAGCCACCCGCTACCGCAGGTGGTTCTGACCTCATACCAAAGCGGGTCCTAAGTGAAACCCAGGTACCGCTATCACAGGTACTGACTTCATGCCGCTACGGGCTGGTTAATTTACTTCTAACAAATACTCTCCCTTAAGCTTAACTTCGCCGATCATCACCGCGCCGGGTAACTGGTTCAGAAGCTCCCGCGCTTTGCCTTGGTCCAAGCTGATCAGCAATCCGCCGGCGGTTTGCGGATCAAAGAGCGCGCTTTGCATTGGACCACTAACGGATTCGTCGAAACGGATCGTGTCGCCAACATACGCGCGATTGTTCTTATCACCGCGCGTCAGCATGCCCTGTCCGATCAGATCCAACACGTCGGGCAACAGCGGCACGGCGCCGGAATCTATCTCAATGCAAACATTGCTTCCATTCGCCATTTCATAGGCGTGGCCCAGTAGTCCAAAGCCGGTCACGTCAGTACAGGAATGTGCACCGACTCGCTGCATCGCCGCGGACGCAGCCGCCGCGGAAGTAGTCATCGCCTTCATCGCCGCATCCATTGCATGTTCGGAGGCGACGCCGCGTTTAATGCCGGTACTGATCGCACCTGTGCCCAATGGCTTAGTGAGAACTATCGCGTCACCCACCTGAGCACCGGCGTTCGTCATTACTTTTTCCGGATCGATCAAGCCGGTTACCGCATAGCCAAATTTTATCTCGGCATCGTCGATCGAATGCCCGCCCAAGATGGTGACGCCCGCGTCATTCATCGCCAACTGTCCGCCTTTTAGTATCTGGCCCAATACGTCCAGATCGCCTTTTTGCGGATAGCAAACGATGGTCAGTGCCGAAATGGGTTTGCCGCCCATGGCAAACACATCGTTCATCGCGTTGTTCGCGGCAATGCGTCCGAAGGTTTCCGGATCATCCGCGATCGGCGGGAAAAAATCGACGGTTTGCACTAATGCAAGATTGTCGCTTATACGAAACACACCGGCATCGTCGGCCGTGTCGTAGCCTACGATCACGTTCGCGTTGCCAGGTTGCTCGGGCAACTGGCTCAGCATCCGTGCTAGGTCGCGCGGCGCCAATTTCGCCGCGCATCCCGCGGATGAACACATGTGCGTAAGCCGTTTTGAATTATCCATTGGTTGGGTTAATTGCCTGGTGGAAGATCTTGCGGATTCAGCATGCGATATACGCGGTCCAGATCCTTGTCACCGTAATACTCGATCTCGATGCGGCCGCCGGGAGCCTTCTGGTTCGGAATGATCCGCACCTTGGTACCGAAGCGGCGAATCAGTTTGCTTTCGGCCGCCTTGAAATTCGCATCCGGTGCCATGCGAGTTGCAGGCTCGAGCGGTTTCGCCGGATTCTTCAAACCATCGATCAAGCGTTTTACGATGGCTTCGGTCTCGCGCACCGAGATCCCCTTATCAAAGATCGTGCGTGCGACACTGCGCAACATGTCTTCCTGGGGCAATCCCAGTATTGCCTTGGCGTGGCCTGTGCTGATCTTGTCTTCCGCTACCATCTGTTGGACATCATCCGGTAACTTTAATAAACGCAGCGAGTTAGCAATCGACGAACGATCGCGGCCTACTCGTGCAGCCGTGACTTCATGGGTCAATCCCAGGGTTCCGATCAGGCTCTGATAGGCTTTGGCTTCTTCGATCGGGTTAAGCTCTTGCCGTTGAATATTTTCGATCAAGGCGAGTTCGAGCAGTTTGTCGTCCGGAATATCGCGCACGATCGCGGGTATCCGGGCCAGGCCGGCGCGCTGCGTCGCCCGCCACCGGCGTTCGCCGGCGACCAGCTCAAAACCGCCGGCAGTCCGACGGACCAAGATCGGCTGCACAATCCCATTCTCGCGAATGGATTGAGCCAACTCCTCCAACTTAGCCTCGTCGAAGAAAGTCCGCGGTTGAACGCGGTTCGGCGTGATCTGATCGATATCGATATCGATCAGCTCCTCATTGGCCGCCGGCTGCTTGTCCGCTATCAACGCGTTCAGTCCGCGCCCCAGCGCTTGTCTTGCCATGACTCATAACCTCTTTTGCTAGTTGTAGATAGCTCTCCGCCCCGCGAGAACGTATGTCGTAAAGAATGATCGGTTTGCCGTAACTGGGCGCCTCGGCCAGGCGTACATTCCGCGGGATGACGGTCTCGAAAACCTGCTTGCCGTAAAAGTCGCGCAGGTCATTGGCGACCGCCGTCGACAGGTTCGTGCGTTCGTCAAACATGGTCAGGAGCAGACCTTCGATTATCAGACCCGGATTTAGTTGGCGGCGAATCCGCGCCAAGGTGTCGAACAATTCCGTTACGCCTTCGAGCGCGTAGTACTCGCACTGGATCGGAACCAACAGCGAATCTGCCGCCGTCAAGGCATTCAGCGTCAGTAAATTTAAGGATGGTGGGCAATCGATCAGGATGTAGTCGTAATCATCGCGGATCCCGTCCAACACCCCGCGCAGGCGGAATTCACGCCTTTCGACATCGACTAACTCGATCTCGGCACCGGTCAGGTGTTTGTCCGAAGGCAATACCTTCAAGAGCGGCAGGTCGGTAGTTTGAATGATGTTGTTGACCGGTTCGTTCATTACCAGCGCGTGATAGAGACTGCGGCGCATACCGGCGCGCTGCACGCCCGATCCCGACGTAGCGTTAGCCTGGGGATCGGCGTCAACCAGCAGAACGCGCGTTTCGTTGATGGCCAGGGCGGCGGCTAAATTTACCGCGGTCGTGGTCTTACCGACACCACCTTTTTGGTTAGCAACCGCGATCACCTTGCTCATGCCGGATTCTCCCGAGAGGTTTTGCAGGAAAGTACTTAGTTCGGAGGCTAAATTATCACAAGTTACGGCCGGACGCGAGGAACGTTCCACGTAGAACGTCGATTTTTGTCACCTTTGGTAACACTTTTGGACGTTCCACGTGGAACGTCAGGCACTTGCCGACCGATTTCGGTCTGAAGAGAGCTGAACTAAGAGAATCGAAAGCGCGGACGAGGTCATGCCCGGGATCTTACGCGCCTGCCCAAAGGTTAGGGGGCGAGTGCGTTCTAAACGTTCAACCATCTCGTTTGAAAGTCCGCTGACGGTCCGAAAGTCAAACGCGTCCGGGAGCGGCAGAGTGTCGTGCTGGTACAGCCGATCCTGCACGGCTTGCTGCGCGCCAATATACCCGCGATAAAGCAAGTCAGCCAATGCGGAATCCAGATCCCGTTCGTTGGCCTCATCGATCGTCCCCTCGGGCAGAAATTTTGCGACCAGACCGGCGTCGACACCCGGACGCAGCGCCAACTGCGCCAGGGTGATCGCATCGCCTAGATCGCCGGATACGGTCTGCGCCAAAGCATTGTAGGCCGGGTCCGCCCGTTTGATCTTGGTTTCGAGCAACACCTTCCTTAGATCTGCGATCCGTTCCTGCCGGTCATTGAATCGGTCCCAAGACCAATCATTGACCAGGCCAAGTTCGCGGCCGTAGTGTGAAAGCCGACCGTCAGCGTTGTCATGTCGGAGCATCAATCGATTCTCAGCCCGCGAAGTAAAGATGCGGTACGGTTCATCGACGCCGTGGGTGATCAAGTCGTCGATCAGAACGCCAATGTAAGCCTCGTCCCGGCGGAGGCGAAAACCTTCCTGCTTCAACGCCGATTGCGCGGCGTTTATCCCGGCCATGAATCCCTGACACGCCGCCTCTTCGTATCCAGTCGTACCGTTTATTTGCCCGGCGGTAAAGAGACCCTGCATCTGCCGCGATTCCAAGAAAGGCGTCAATTGCCGGGGGTCAATGAAATCATATTCGATCGCATAACCAGGCCGGATGATCTCGGCACGGTCCAGGCCCGGGATCATCCGCACCAACTGCTGTTGCAAGTCCGAAGGCAACGAAGTCGAGAAACCGTTAAGATAGACTTCATTGGTGTCGTGCCCCTCGGGTTCCAGGAAAAGCTGGTGCCGGTCCTTTTCGGCAAATTTGACCACCTTGTCCTCGATCGAGGGGCAATATCGGGGGCCCACACCCTTGATCTTTCCGGAATAAAGCGGCGACTCGTCCAAGTTCAACCGGATCGCGTCATGAACCGAATCATTCGTATATCCCACATAACAGGTGATCTGCGGCTGTTGTATTACGTCGGTAGCAAATGAAAACGGTACCGGTTTCTCATCCGCCGGTTGAGCCACGAACGCATCCCAATCGATCGTCCGGCCATCTAGTCGCGGAGGAGTGCCGGTCTTTAGCCGCCCGACGGGAAAACCGCGCCGTTTCAAACTCTCGGCCAACTCCACTGACGCCGGTTCACCGGCCCGCCCAGCCGTGTAAGTCCTTTTGCCCGTATGAATTAGACCGTTTAGAAAGGTCCCGGTCGCGACCACGACTGAAGCACACCCGATTCGGCGGGTGTCAACCAACTCAACGCCTGTAACCCTATTGTTTTCAACAATAAAGTCGGCCACCATGCCCTGTCGAAGGGAAAGATTGGGCGTTCGTTCCAGGGTTCGCCGCATTTCGGTACGATAGAGTGCGCGGTCAGCCTGCGCCCGGGGCGATTGCACCGCCGGACCGCGGGAACGATTTAACAATCGGAACTGAATTCCGGTACGATCGATGACCCGACCCATAATGCCGCCCAGGGCATCGATCTCGCGGACCAAATGTCCCTTGGCGATCCCGCCCACCGCTGGATTGCAGGACATCTGTCCGATCAGATCCAGGTTTAGGGTAACCAAAGCGGTTGAAGCACCCAGGCGCGCAGCGGCCGAGGCGGCCTCGCATCCCGCATGACCGGCCCCAATCACCACCACATCGAAATATTCGTCAAACACCATAACATCTGTGTTTACAGATACTTAAATCACAAAGAAGGGTTGATCGCCAACTCATCTGCAACCCTACAGTCTGCCGTAGAATAAACCGCTATGCAAGCCCAATTTCGAGACTTCTGAGGAACGACCGGGACAGAACCCCCAAATGATTAAAGTAATTGGAAACATTTGCCGATTTACATACAGGTCAGCATGTCATATGCTACGCTCCAACCAACGCCCCCAAGTGGCATCCCCTTTTAGTTGCGTCCGTAAATCGAATTCCGCCGTTTATTCAAGGTAATGACCAAAACAGCCGACGCTGATCTCATCTGCTCCGACAATCTATTTCGCAATGCCTTCGACCATGCTGCTATCGGCATGGCCATTGTCGGATTGGACGGTTCCTGGCTGGATGCAAATGGCGCTATCTGTGACATTCTCGGCTATGATAAGAATGAACTCCTGACAACCACTTTCCAGGCGATCACTCATCCCGATGATGTCGAGGCGGATCTGGCCTTGGTCCAACAGGTGATCGCGGGCGAGATACCCACGTACCACATGGAAAAGCGGTACATCCACAAATTCGGTTACATTGTCTGGGCGCTGTTGAGTGTATCTGCCCTGGTCGATGGCGAAGGCCGGCCGTTGTATTTCATCTCGCAAATTCAGGACATCACCGCGCGCAAGCAAGCCGAAATGCAACTGCGAGAAACCAACAAAGAACTTTTGTTAGCGCTTAATCAGGTGCAAACGCTGCAAGAACTGCTGCCGATCTGTTCGTACTGCAAGCATGTCCGTGACGATCAGAATTATTGGCAATCGGTCGAGAAGTACATCACCCAGCACACCGGCACCCAATTCAGTCACGGCATCTGTCCGAACTGTTACGACCTGCACATCAAGCCGGAACTAGACGTCATTCGCGAACAGAACCTCCCGGATTATCAGGCCTAAATTGATTCAATTGGTCGCTTTGGTTTCGCTGGTCCACCATCAGCAAAGCGTTCACGGCCATCCACGAAGATGAGGGAGATCATTTCCGAAAGACCCTTGAACTCTGCTAATTGCAATAAATTTATCCGCGCTCCGTTAGCCAAGTTTCCGGTCTAAACGTTAACTCATTTTACCGGGAGGTCTAGTCGCCAAATCTAGTACGTCGCGGACCTTTTGGGCCAAGGTTAAGGGAGTAAACGGCTTCTCAACAAAATTTACGCTTTGATTCAACACCCCGTGACGCATGATGGCATCGTCGGTGTAGCCCGACATAAAGAGAATCGACGCCTGCGGCTGGATCACCGCAAACTTCTCGGCTACCTCGCGACCACCAACGCCCGGCATCACTACGTCGGTGAGCAACAGATCGATTGGACCCGAATCACCCTGACCCATTGAAAGTGCCTCGGCACCGTTCGAAGCCTCAATAACCACATACCCACACATTTGCAACACTCGCATGGCTAGCCCGCGAACCATGTTGTCGTCTTCCACCAGCAAGATCGTTTCCGACCCTTCCGGAAGTTCGCTTGCGGATTCGGAGATCGCGGGTATCGTCGTGGCTCCGATCACTTGGGGAAAATAGATCTTGAAGGTGGTTCCCACACCTTCTTCGCTATAGACCCAAATATGCCCACCGCTCTGCCGAACGATCCCATAAACGGTCGCTAAACCGAGGCCGGTCCCTTTTCCGACCTCCTTGGTGGTGAAAAAAGGTTCGAATACTTGTTCCTTTACGTCAGTAGTCATCCCGCAACCATTGTCGCTGATCGCCAAAAGGACGTATTCGCCCGCCGTTACTTCCAGGTGTTGTTTGGCAAAATCCGGTCCTATTGTGACATTCCTGGTCTCGAACGTTAGTTTGCCACCCAGCGGCATAGAGTCGCGGGCGTTAACTGCCAAATTCATGATTATCTGCGACAGTTGACCGGGATCGACCTTCACTTGACCGGCCTGGGGATTGAGCACGGTTACCAGTTGGATGTCTTCGCCGATCAACCGTTCGAGCATGCGGCTAGTGTCGCCGATCATTTCGTTGATCGAGAGTATTTGCGGTTGCAACATTTGCTGCCGGCTGAAAGCCAGCAATTGGTAGGTCAATTGTGCTGAGCGGTCGCCTGCCTTCTTTATCTCTTCGATGTTTTGGCGAAGCGGATCGTCGGCTTTCATTCGTCTCAACGTCAGGTCGCTATAACCACTGATAGCCGTCAGCAAATTGTTAAAATCGTGGGCAATGCCACCCGCAAGCTGCCCGACCGATTCCAGCTTTTGCGACTGCCGAAGCTGATCTTCGAGTTTGCTCAAGGAACTTTCGGACTCGCGACGCTCGGAAATATCCTGAAAGGCCCCGTGCACCCGCGTGATCTCACCGCTCGTGTTTCGCTCGGCCTCGGCACAAACCCGAGCCCAGAGCCGCTTTCCGACTGAAGTTTCAATCTCCACTTCAAGATCGAACGGAGTACCTGACTGTGAACACGCATCAATTGCCGCCACCACGCGATCGCGTCCGGGCTGGGGATACAATTCCAACGCCTGTTGCAACGTCGGAACGGGACCGCGCTCGAACTCCAAAATGTCAAACACTTCATCGGACCAAACAACCTGCGCCTCGGGAAGTTCGATCGCCCATCCCCCGGTATGGGTTACTCGGCCGGCAATGCGTATTAGCGCATCCTTCTGCCGCGACGCCTCTTCCGCCCGCCATTTTTCAGAAATGTCTTGCATGGCGCCTTGCAAGCGAATGATCTTGCCCTCCTCGTCCCGGACAGCCTCACCCATCGAGCGAATATAGATCTGGCGGCCGGTGGCGGTGGTCTTGGGCAATTCGAAATCGTAGGGGATCCCCGAATGCTCGCACTCGTCCATATGCCGAATCACCGTAGTGCGGTACTCCGGAGGATAATGATCAATTCCCTCGTCCAAGGTCGGTTGATAGCCCGGTGGTTGGTCGTGAATCCTGCAGATCTCATCTGACCAACTTAAGGTGCGTTCGGGCAATTGGATCGTCCATCCGCCCAAGCGGGCGGCCTTGCTCGCAATGCGCAAAAGCGCCGTATTCTGCTCCAATTGCTCACGGGCTACCTTTTGACCTGTGACATCCCGAGCCACGACAATTATCCCGATCACTTTACCCGCTCCATTCCGGTACGGGACCTTATCGGTTTGAACCCAGATCGTCTTTCCGTTTTTATCGGTTAATTCTTCAACAATCCCGAGTTTCGGCCGCCCGGTGCGAATTACTTCCAAGTCGTCAACAAAGATTTTTACCGCCAAGTCGGGATAGATCTCGGCGGATGGCCTTCCCTCGATCTCCTCGACGGTCAAACCAATGCTATCGGCCACTTGCTGATTGACGCGAAGTATCCGATTCTCGGTGTCCTTAAACCAAATAAGTGCCGGCATCAGGTCGAATAAAACACGCAACTCTTGCTGTTGCCGAGCTAATGATCGTTCCGCCTGTTTGCGTTCGGTGATGTCGCGAATGTTGCACTGGATGACCTCGCGATCGCCCTCGACGTAAACGTTACTGACAAACTCGATCTCTCGTCGTTTTCCCTCTTTTGACTCTAGCGGCAGATCTTCGTACCGGATATAACCGTTCTCCTGCAATTCCTTAAAGGCAGATTTGCTGGTAGTGGGTCAGTTTGAAATCACATGAAAACTTCATTTGTTGACTTAGCAAAATCGCGAGTTATACTTAGTCTATGGAAGGAAAGTATAAACGACCGCCACGTGATGCGAATCAGCTAGCTAAGTATATCTTAGACGCCACGACGGGCGATGCTGAGAAAATTGAACCGCCAATTAAAGATGAACGCATGCTTGAGCTATCCAAGCTGGGCGCGAGTAAAGGCGGGGAAGCGCGGCGCGACAAGCTCACTCCCGCCCGCCGACACGAAATTGCAAAGCGTGCAGCGGAATCACGGTGGGGTAAGAAAATCGCGTAAATACCCACAAAATACACTTATGGTTTACATACCATGCGGTACTCGTGTACAATTCATAGAGAAATGCCCTTAAGGGCGAATTTGCTAGATTCGCCCCGCCGGGGAAAAGAGCCTAACCGAATTAGTACGGCTCCAGTTTGATCGAGAGGTCTCCGCTTTCGGAAACCGTGATCGTAAGCTTGCGCTTATCACGCAAGATAATTACCATTTTGAACATATTCGTGTATGTTCCTTCTGGTCGGACGCCGGGTGGCCTTCACCCGGCGTTTTTGCCTTTTCACCAAGGCAAAACTTGATTATTTCACAACGGCGACTCTAATGTCCCACAACCCATTCTCAGTTCGACGCAAATCCTGCGCTCGCCGCTTAAGCCCGGTGTAAACGGTGGTTCGGAAATTTTCGCTGGAACCATCAACGCCCTGCGCTAGTAGCTCCTTCACGATTTCATCCAAGGTCAATGCACGCCCGGCTGCCTTAATGGCCGAGATCGCCCGATCGGCGAGCGACGGTCCCAACTTAGGCGAA